>NZ_JAUBTU010000173.1:0-3766 GCF_036705085.1 Microcoleus sp. B6-A1 | reverse complement strand
CCGCTAACGGTGACATTGGCTGATGTGACATCAATGGTTTCCACCACTGAGTTGTCGGAGACTTTCTTGATGACAATATTGCCGATGCCTTTTTGTACGGCTTCACTCAAGGTGACAACTAAATCAGCAGCAACTGCAACACTGGTGGCGTTGTCTGCGGGGCTGAAACTGGCGGCTGTCGGCGCTGTGATGTCAGCTAAAACACCTGTGGCTCCGAAAACTCCCAGATAATTAGCAAGGCTGGTACCGCTTGTTTTACTGACGGTAATGCTCTGCAGCGTTTTGGCTGGGTTAGGATTAAACATGAACCCGAATAGGGCAGGATCATTGGCATTCTGATAACCTGTTCCTGCTGTATCACTGCTTCGATCCATTCCGTCGATTAGATAGTAACTCGACGATGTTTCGGTAATTTCGTCAAACCAGTCAGGAACTACTGTGGCTGTGCCTGTCCCATTAGTGCCATCGCTATAGTTAAATGTCACCTGCATCTCAGCACTGCCATTTGTACTGGTGGCGAACAGGTGGATTTGTGAATACTGGTTGGGCGTAACAGCAAAGTTAAAGGATGTGCCGTTAGTTGTAAGAACTTTGGCGTTGTTGCCGTTATTGGTGTTGTTGTAGCCTAGCTGAACGTCGGGACGGAAGGCATTTGCTGCGAAAAAGCCGTTGTCGGGTAAACCATTGCCACTAGCACCGCCTTTCTCGGTTGCAAAGGACTGAGTGATTAAGGTATCTATGTTAGCCCCTCCCGCTGCGTAACCCAATTCGCCTTGTAGGGTGTCTATGGCTCCTCCCGTGTAGTTGATAATGACATCGCGATCGAATACTGATGTGAAGTCAAATTGAACGGGTGAGGCTAAAACACCGCCATAGGTTGCCATTGCTTCGCTGGACAAGGCAAGGGAGGCTTCGATCGCCCCTGTTGTTTTTTCTAATTCCCAGTCGCCCCCTAGTGCTGCATTCCCCGTCTTGTCGGTGGATGCTGCCACATCTGCCCCTGTGATTTCGCTGAGGCGCTTTACGAAGGTTGCTCCAACTTCTCCGGCTGCTACATCGCATCCATAAAGTAGAATATCCCCATTTGCTGTCAGGGCATTTCCCCACTGTTTTATCTGAGCGCTAAAATTTTCTAGGTTATTGTCATTGAGTATGTCAGCACCTAGTTTTAAACTGCCTTCGCTGCCGTGAGAAACTATATGAACTGCTTCAATATCTTTTTGATCTGCCAAGGCGTTAGTAATTTGGTCGATCGCGCTGAAATTTTCATTTAAAATCACAATTAGAGCGGGATCGATGCCTTGGATCAGGCTTTGATAATCCTGTACTGAAGAGTCTACGAAAATAATTTGCTTGTTCATAGTTGATAAGTTCATAATTGCTGAAATCCTTTATATCTATCGTTTACATCCAAGTCTGGCCGGGGTTGAGACCCCCGCCTCAAATCTTAAGTGCTCTTGCATAGGACTGAATAATTTATTAGTCTTATTGCTCAAATCGATCGATCGGTAAAATTGTTAGCCCGTTGCCTTTTGTTCACGGAAAATGAACACGAAAAACTGATTGTCTTCGCTCATGGCTGACAACATTCGATCGACTTGCGCCCCCCCAGGGCGATCGTCATAGCAGCGTGAAACTCGGATTTTGGCGCAATAAAGCCGCCAGCAAAGTAGAACGTGAGCGAGGTAATCCCGATCAGAAGTGAACTTTCACTGACCTCGCGTTGGAATGGGTTTGTTTAACTTAGATGCAACCTCAATGTATCATACTAAAGACATATTTTTCAGATAATATTTTTATTTAACATTTAGCAACACAACACTTCTGGTTGACGATATCTTTACAATCTAGACATCGTGGGTTGACTTTCCCTATCTCTATCATTGCTTCGCGCCCCTGCCTTTGTAAAGTCGGAAAAGTCGGATCTTAAAGTCGGAAAAGTCGGATCTTTGCCATGAGGACATAATAAGGTTTACGCTATCTTTACAATCTAGATATCGCCCTTGTTAATTACTTAGGTATTTTAACTGCATATCTCAGCGCATCTACGCAGATATACGCAGATGAGGAGAGATCATTTAATAAGTTCTTCGAGGGATGGAAAAAGCAATTTTTCTGCGCTCACTTTTTCGCAATCACAAGGCTGTTGATTTGCGGATATTGCTGATACTTTTCCCAGCAGCAATTGGATGCTTTCGATTAGCAATGGTAGAGTTAATAAAATAATTGATGCAGAGACTAGCAAGCTAATTAAGCCGTCAGCCCAATTCCAGTGCAGCCACGCTACGGCGATCGCAGCTAAAATTACTCCAACCGACGAAAAAATGTCGGCGACTGCGTGCAGAAAGGCGCTTTTGAGATTCAAGTCGCCGTGACAGCAAGAATGCAAGCAACAAGCATTAATCGAGTTGATGCTTAAACCGACTATGGCGGTAATTAACATCGGGAGCCCTTCTACTTCGGGAGTTGGGGACTGCAAACGGCCGATCGACTCGGCGGCAATCCAAAGGGCGATCGCCACTAAACTGATACTATTAATTAAAGCAGCAATGATTTCTCCACGGGCGGGCAGGATGCCCACCCCACAATCAAATTCACTGTTTGTGGAACAGGCATCTTGCCTGTTCTTAAGAATAGTACCCGAACTCAATTCGATCGCGCAATCCACCGATTTACTTCTGTTTTTAAGTGACGAGTACCAAGTCGCTGTCAAAGTTATTGCTAAAGCTGCTACATCTGAAAAAACGTGACCCGCATCTGCTAGTAGGGACAAACTATGAGAATTAAGTGCGGCGATTAACTCTGCTACAAAAAAGCTGCTAAGCAATACCAATGCTGTTTGTAAAAGTCGCACTTTGCCCATTCTGGGATTTATATTCTCGCATTGTGCGATATCCTTGGCGTTTTCAGGCTCAAAATTGTCCCTAACTGGAAATATCATGCAGCAGTCCTTAAGGTTAAACTCGATTTTAAATTAAACATTAAATTAGCTATCAATGACCGATTATATACCAAATCCGAACCAAGATCCGGAAAATTTGAGCGCAAATTCCCCAAATTCTCAAATAAACGATCGTCCAATTAGCGACAACCAGCCAAATACTTTAACAGGGGAATCTTTAGTTGATTTGCGGCTGTACAACCAATCAAATTTCGATCGAGGAAAGCCCGGTTGGCTAATTTTGCTTTGGTGGTTCGTCCAGGCGATCGCATTTCCTCTCACTCCACACCCTTTTAACGGCATCAGAAGCGGCTTGCTGCGGTTATTTGGAGCGAAAATAGGTCGGGGTGTGATTATCCGCCCTACGGCTCGTTTTACCTATCCTTGGAAAATTGAAATCGGCGATTACAGTTGGATCGGAGATGATGTTGTATTGTACAGTCTCGATCGAATTGCGATCGGCAAACACTGCGTCATTTCTCAAAAAAGTTACCTTTGCACCGGCACTCATGACCCTCAAGACCCAGCCTTTGGCTTAATCACAGCATCTATTATCATTAATAACGGCGTTTGGATTGCCGCCGACTGCTTCATTGGCCCTGGTGTAGAAATCGGTGCAAATGCCTTAATTGGAGCTCGCAGCAGCGTCTTTAAAAATATGCCTGCAGGCTTTATTTGCACAGGAACACCTTGTCGTCCCCGCTGTCAGCGAGAAATTAACCAAAGTTCCTAAGAGATATTGCACCGGGAAACTAAGGAATGAGAATTAAATAACTTCCACTCTTGAAAGTGGGATGGGCGTCCCGCCCGTCCAAAAAGGACGGG
>NZ_JAUBTU010000032.1:0-73215 GCF_036705085.1 Microcoleus sp. B6-A1 | reverse complement strand
GGATAGGGCTGCATACAATTCGTCGACGTAAGCTGACGCTTTCAGGCGTAAAGCCCCTGGGGAAGCATCAATGGAAATTTGAGTGTTTTTGGCTGTATGGCGCAGTATCAATCCCTACGGGAAAAAGTTTTTTTTGGGAGTTTTCCCATTGAGACAAAGTTTGTTTTGAAGCATATTTACAACTTTTGTCAATCCAATATCCTCATGAATTACACATCATTCAAGTAGATAACGCACCCGCTCATAATTTAAGCTCATCTGAATTACCCGACAATGTTATTTTACTATTTCAGCCTCCGGCTTGTCCCGAAGTAAATCCGACAGAAAGAGTGTGGGAATATCTGAAAGATTTTTTAGCTTGGTCGGTGTTTAGTAATCTTGACGAACTCCGCACAAAAGTCAAGGAAATTTTGGCATCTTTCACCGATCGCGTCATTGGTTTTCTCACCGGATGGTCTGGGATTTTACATTCTTTATCTCTATCACATCTTTAAAAAAATGGTATAAGCCCTACACACAGAAAAACCGACCCGCCGGCTTTCTGTGATACCATTTGTTTCTGTTTCAAATCCGGTTAATTAACCTTCCTACAATGAAATTGGTTTGCACCCAAAGTGACCTCAACGCCAACCTCTCGTTGGTAAGTCGGGCCGTTCCCTCCCGCCCGACACATCCGGTACTAGCCAACGTGCTCTTAGTCGCGGATGAGGAAAATCAGCGGGTTAGCTTGACAGCTTTCGATCTCAGTTTAGGCATTCGTACCAGCTTCGCAGCAGAAGTGACTGGCGGTGGCAGTTTTACCATACCCGCTAAATTACTCAACGATATTGTTTCGAGACTCCCAGATGGAGAGATTACTTTAGAAGACGAAGCGGGGGACACCGTAGCATATCTAACTTGCAGTTCTGGCAGCTACCAAGTTAGAGGCATGGGCCCGGAAGAATTCCCTGAATTGCCTGCAATAGAAGGCGGAACAATCCTCAAATTGCCACCGGAAGCCTTGATAGAAGGACTCAAAGGAACTTTATTTGCTACTAGCCCCGACGAGGCCAAACAGGTACTTGCAGGCGTGCATTTAAAAGTATTGCAAGATTGCCTGGAATTTGCAGCTACAGACGGTCACAGATTGGCAGTAGTTCAAACTGCCAATGAAAAACCTGAAGGCGAAGAAACCCAAGAAGAATTTGAGGTGACAGTCCCCGCTAAAGCATTGCGGGAAGTAGAAAGAATGCTGGTGATGCGGCAGTGGACTGAACCTGTCACCTTGCATTTTGAACACGGTCAAGTAGTGTTTGAATGGGCTGACCAGCGGCTGACCACCCGCACCTTGGAAGGGCAATATCCCGCATATCGGCAGTTGATTCCGCCGTCTTTTGAGCGGCAAATTACCTTAGAAAGGCGATCGTTCTTAGCAGCAGTTGAAAGAATAGCAGTTTTTGCCGACCAAAAAAATAATATTCTCAAATGCAGCATCGACGAGGAGAATCAGGAAATTACTTTGTCTGTAGATGCTAAAGATGTCGGCTGCGGCAAAGAGTCAATGCCGGCACAGATTTCGGGAGATAGCATAGATATTGCTTTCAACGTGAAATACTTAATTGACATTTTGAAAACTGCTCAATCCCCAGAAATTCAACTGCAATTAAACGGTGCTTTAGCCCCAGTAATTTTCCAGCCTTTGGGCGGAGTTAATGCTACATTCTTGGTAATGCCAGTGCAGCTAAGAGCTTAAAAAGAGTCAGTAGTCAGTAGTCATTAGTCATTAGTCATTAGTCAGTAGTCAGTAGTCATTAGTCAACAGTCAACAGTCAACAGTCAACAATCACCGATGGTGCAACCGGAATTGATATAATTTATCTGCGTTAATCGGTGTTAATCTGCCTGTATCTGCGGTTAAAAAAAGAGAATTTATTAACCGCAGATGACAAGGGATTGAGGCTAATTCACGCGCTTGTCGAGAAGAGAGATAGGAATAATTCTGATGCTAATAGATTTGATATGACTTATTGCTTCAAATCAATGGCAACAAAATTTCAAATTCAGTACCTGTACCGGGCGTAGAATGCAAATTTAACTTGCCTTTATGCTTTTCCGTAACAATTTGATGGGTAATTGCCAACCCCAAACCGGTACCTTTCCCGGCGGGTTTAGTGGTGAAAAATGTCTCAAAAATCCGCCGCTGAATTTCTGGCGGTATTCCCGGCCCGTTATCGGCAATTCGGATGGCTATCCAAGCGTTATTTGGATTTTTTTCCGCTGATTCTGGACAGAAGTCGCCGTTTTGGCTGGCGGATGATAGCTGTTGGGCATTTTGTCGTAGCTTGCGGGGCGGGACGCCATCGCCCCTAACATAATTTTGAATTAATTCCGAATTCACGCAGTCTCCGTCAGAACTGTCTATTACCTCGGTTTCAATAGTAATCACAGGCACAAAACCTGTGTCTGCTTGTTCCTCTTCCAAAGCGTCGATCGCATTGCTGATGATATTCATAAATACCTGACTCAACTGACCAGAGTAACACTTGAATAAAGGCAAATCACCATAGCTTTTAACTACTTTAATCCCGTACTTCAGACGGTTTTTCATAATTAGCAGCGTACTGTCAATACATTCGTGGATGTTAGCTTGTTTCAAATGGGTTTCGTCCATGTGAGAAAAGGTGTGCAGACTGGTGACGAGTTCGGTCAGCCTCTGTGATGAAACTTTCATACTTTTGAGAATTTCCACCCAATCTTCTTGCAAAAAATCAAATTCTATGTGTTTTTTGAGTTGATCAATTTTTTCGCTGTCACCCACAATGTGTTCGTAAGCAGACAGCAAATCCATGATGTCTTTCGAGTAGTTGGACAAAAAGCCGAGATTTCCGCTGATGCAGGTGAGGGGATTTCTAATTTCGTGGGCGACTCCAGCTACCATCTGTCCCAAACTGGCTAGTTTTTCGGTTTGAATTAGTTGAGATTGAGTTTGCTGCCTCAGCAATTTTGTTGCGAGTTCATGAATGTTGGATTGGGCTACTAACAGTTCGTGCACGTCTAGTAAACTATAAGTTTGAGGCGACACTTGAACCACAATCGGTTCGTAAAGCAGTTCTTTCGATCGCAACAGCGACTTCCTGGCTGCATCCACGATTAAAGTATTGCTGGGAAAAATTAAACTCTCAGTTTCGGCAAAGCGGTACAAAGCCCTCACAGGTCGCTTTAAAAATAATTCTCGGCCAAAAGGACGGCTGATAAATTCTAAAAATCTCCGCCGGGAAATCATACCCGCAAATTCACCTTGATGGGTCACAATGACTCCCGGTAACAGCGGATTAGCTTCTAACATCTGGGAAATTCGCATTCCCCAATCCGTAGCTTCTACCTGAAAATCGTAAAGCGACAATTGTTGGAGAGTAGAGTCTAAACAAAGTTCTCCGAGGTCAGCCTCGGAGATGGGTTGGACTGGTCTTTCTACGCAGGAGGTATTCAACATAAATTTATCAGCACGCTTTTTTGGGGTTCTATTTGCCAGCAGACATTCAGCTACCAAAGGTCAGCAGGTGAGTTGCTGAGTGCTTTGACCGGCATCCCCCTGGCAAACTGCTTTTTAAATTACACAAAAAACTGACTGTAGCAAGGAAAATTTTACCACTTAAAGTATTAGGCAAGATTGAGGATTACCGAGATAAATGCGCCCT
The DNA here is from genome assembly GCF_036705085.1 of Microcoleus sp. B6-A1. NCBI lineage: Bacteria > Bacillati > Cyanobacteriota > Cyanophyceae > Oscillatoriales > Microcoleaceae > Microcoleus > Microcoleus sp. B6-A1. The sequence goes on along the minus strand of NZ_JAUBTU010000032.1, from coordinate 69,538 downwards.
GGTAATTATACCTGACTTTATTTTATACTGACTTGAGCGGTATTAACGCTTGTTTCGACTATTTAACTATTTATTAATCTTAAGTTATCGTCTTAACCTTATGTTAATAAATTATGAGGCTGAGAAATATAATTGATTGATAATAGAAGAAAATCGGAATTGCCCGATCGCCCCTGCGATGCACCCCGTCAGCAGACAAGTTAAAAGCCCAAATTGGAGCGATCGCGTCCCTGAGTTTTAGCTTGCAATCGCGATGGCGGGACGCCTTGCAAGCTAGGGCATTTGAGGCAATTTCATCCCATCTCCCCGCTCCGGTACTCGCAACCCCCCGTAACGCTCAGCCAGCGACACACCTGCCAGTGCATCCCTTATAGGTTTGTAGTGAAAACTAAAGTCATCGCTACAAACCAATTTTATTGCGATCGTTATATAAAACAGTTAGCCTCGCCCGCAATCTGTAAAATCTGCCTTGGCATTTGTTCTAAAATCAATTATTGTTAACCGAAATATCTCTCAAATCTGCGACAGTTGACAGACTCAATTATTGATTGGCTGTACGATGCGGATATGAAGAAAAATTTAGTCAAACTCAAACAAGTTTAACCAGTGCAAATTATTCAAGACATCAGCATTGATTAAATTAGAATGTCTACAAATCTCAGCCAAAAAAAAGGCTAAAAAAAATTAACGGGCTCTTAACTTAGTGCTATGCTTTGGTATGATCTACAAGGAGTTCTACCAAAGACGTATAACTAAATAGCAATCTACCAGTAGGTGATCGATGCAACCCGCCCTGACAAATCAGTTAAATAATGCTTTCACCCTGTTTCTCAGCTTGTTAGTAGAAGCAATACCTTTTCTGCTGCTGGGAGTCTTATTCTCAGGTTTGCTGCTGGGGTTTGTAGACGAACGCAAACTCGTATCCCGCATCCCGCGAAACCCGCTCCTGGCGGCTTTGATGGGCAGTTCGATCGGCTTTTTGTTTCCCGTGTGCGAGTGCGGTAACGTGCCCGTAGCCCGCAGGTTACTGATGCAGGGAGTTCCCGCACCAGCCGCGATCGGCTTTTTGCTTGCGGCCCCCACCATCAACCCCGTGGTAATTTGGGCTACTTGGACGGCATTTCGCGATCAGCCAGAAATTGTAGTTTTGCGGGTGGTATTTTCTCTGTCTATAGCCACAATTATCGGCTGGGTGTTCAGCGCCCAAAAAGACTTGCGGCCTCTGCTGCAACCTTCTGTAGCCCGCGCAATCCCCTTGCCAAAACCAGAGTTTTCCGAAAAAGAACTCGTCCAAGCTAACACTCCGCTGCTGTTGCAGTCGGGAACATTTATGCTCGGTCAGCCAGGGGGGGTGGTGCCGATCGAATCTTTGCTACAAGACGACTGGAAGCCATTACAAACAAGCAAAACAGAAAAAACCTCGAAACGTTCGTCCATGTTCCACCGCGTTTCTAAAGAGCGTTTGCGCCTACTTTTAGATACTATGGTACAGGAGTTGCGCGAATTGGGAGGAGTGTTGGTAATCGGAAGTGCGATCGCAGCCATCATTCAAGTTGGCGCCCCCCGCGAACTAATTCTCAACCTCGGTCAAGGCCCAGTTTCCTCGATTCTAGCCATGCTGCTATTAGGGGCAGTCGTATCGATTTGTTCTACAGTAGATGCCTTTTTTGCCCTGTCTTTTGCTTCCACATTTACCAGCGGTTCGCTGTTAGCATTTCTCGTTTTCGGCCCGATGATTGACCTCAAAGGCATCGGTTTAATGCTGTCAATTTTTAAAGGTCGAGCCGTAGTTTACTTAATTGTCTTGGCCGCTCAGTTAACCTTTTTAATGACCCTCGCTGTCAACTTGCATTTAGGTTAATAAGTTAGCTGGGACAGACAACTAATACCATTGTAGATTTGCGATTTTCAATTACCTTGCTCCCCGACACGGAAGTCACGGATATACGGATAGGTATTTTTGTCTTTTCCTTCTTCCCTCTTCCTTCCCAATCACTCTTAAAAAATGAATCTTAAAAAAATTAGCCCCTGGCTGGACGCCCTAGCTATCTTAGCCTGGGGAATACTGCTTCTTAAATATTGGATCACCGGCAAATTAAGCATTCTCATTCACCCCAATTACTTTGGCTTGACTCTAGCAGGAGGAATCGGCTTAATGGTTATTGGCGGTTTAAAAGCTTGGGAACTCTTAAAAGTCGATCGCACCACAAAGCAATCGCGGACATCAACAGCAAATAACTCTCTCAGAATCACAGAAGTTGAACACGTTACTTTGTTTCCCCCTAGTATCGGCAGCACCTTAATGTTGGGCGTCGCATTAATAGGTTTACTAACAACGCCACGCACCTTTACCAGCCAGACAGCATTAGAACGAGGCCTCACCGAATCCCTGCCAATCACCAGACTGCAACCCCAAGAATTTCGCAATACTACAAAACCCGAAAATCGATCGCTCGTCGAATGGGTTCGGCTGTTAAATTTTAATCCAGAACCCGATACATACAGAGGTCAAAAAGTCAAAGTTCAAGGATTTGTAATTCATCCCCCTAACCTAGCAGAACAATATATGTGGATCGGGCGTTTTATCATTACTTGCTGCGCGGCAGACGCCTATCCGATCGGGTTGCCGGTAAAATTACCGATCGGTCAAAGCCGCACCGCCTTTGCCCCAGACAGTTGGCTAGAAATAGAAGGAGAAACGATCGTAGAAGAACTGCAAGGCAAGCGCAAATTAACCATTCAAGCATCCTCCCTCAAACCAATTCCTGAACCAAAAAACCCTTATGATTATTAGATGTGGAGTAAGTATCAGATTGAATTTTACCTAGATTGCGAGATGGAAAGTCCAGACCCAATCTCCGTATACAGATGAAGATACGGTAAAGTCAGCTATAAAAGTGGCAGCAGCATCCTCTAGGAGTTGCAAATAACAAATTCAGCAACTACACTCGTAGTTGGTAAATAAATTCTGAGTATATGTCAGCAGAAAAAAAATTAGCTATCAAAGGTGCAGCCTGGACGATCGCCAGCTATGGAAGCAGTCAAATTATCCGATTTGGCAGTAACCTAATCCTGACGCGTCTGCTTGTGCCAGAACTATTTGGTCTGATGGGTCTAGCCTACGTTTTCATCACAGGGATCAACTTATTTACAGATATAGGTTTGGGCCCAAGTATCATCCAGAACAAACGGGGAGAAGATCCTCAATTTCTCAACACCGCTTGGACGCTGCAAGCTATTCGCAGCTTGTTCATTTTCATTTGTTTGATTATAATTACTTACCCAGTTGCGAGTTTTTATGAAGAGCCCCGTCTTCGGTGGTTGATTCCAATAATAGGTATAAATTCCTTACTAGGAGGGTTTAAATCCACCGCCACATCCAGCCTAGGACGCAAAATGGAAGTGAAGAAAGTAGTAATTTTTCAGTTGGGCATACAGATTGTTTCTACTACAGTGATGATTGTCTGGGCCTGGTTCGATCGCAGCATCTGGGCGATCCTTGCAGGCGGCTTGAGTGGAGCTTTAATGGAGTTAGTATGGAGCCATTTTTTGATTCCCGGCAAGCCAAACCGCTTTGCTTGGGATAAAGAAGCAGCTAAAGAAATATTTTCTTATGGTAAATGGATATTTTTGTCTACGGCTTTGTTTTTCTTGTGTTCTCAAGCTGATAGACTCATCCTCGGTAAAATATTTACTTTAACAATGTTTGGCATTTACGGCATCGCTTTTACTCTAGGCGATATGCCGCGCCAAGTCATCATCGCCATTAGCGGCCGGGTGATTTTCCCCTCGATTTCTATGCTGGCAGAGTTGCCGCGGCAGGAGTTGCGCGCAAAGATACTTAACAACCGCAAACTAATTCTAATACCGTTAGCGGTAGGTTTAGCAATTTTTGTGAACTTCGGAGATCAGCTAATTTTAACACTGTACAGAAAAGAGTATGTGGCGGCATCTTGGATGATGCCAATCTTGGCTTTAGGTATCTGGCACACCACCCTCCACAATATGATGGGTTCTTGTCTGTTAGCCGTAGGAAAGTCTCAGTACGCAGCTATGGGCAATCTGCTGACTTTTGTGAATCTATGTATAAGTATACCGCTGGGATATCACTTAAAAGGTAATTTAGGTGCCGTGATTGCTGTAGCTCTCGGCGACCTTCCTACCTATGCAGTAATTAACTACGGTTTGTGGAAAGAAGGACTAACTTGTTTTTGGCAGGATATGCAATTAACAGCACTGTTTGTAGGGGTGCTGGCAAGTCTACTTTGGTGTAGAGTCGCTTTTGGTTTGGGTCTGCCGATCGATAAAATATCACCGATGGATATAATCCCCATCAATCAACTGTTTCAGTAAACAAACCTGTTGAAACTGCAGCGTGTCCCACCTAATTAATATCTTAAGTTTCATTCAGTCCGGGAGGCACCACAAGTTTCAAAAACTAGGTTTGTTACGGAAAATAACTCGTTGCAGCCATTTACTGTGGTAAAAAAAGGGCTGGGTGAGTGTTAGGAATGGGCCCATAAGTGTAAAATTTAAGAGGGAAAATTTGGGAGTTAATTTTCAGTAGAAATAGGAGAGAAAGATTTGTGAGTATTTTTAACAAAAAAATTAATCCTTCACCCTTCGCTATTGGGCCATTCAAACAGCCGATCGACCGCACGGCCATCTTCCTCATGCTAGTGCTGAGCGTCTTAATAGGGCTGCTGCTGCTGAGCGGCGATCGCACAGCACCCAGAGTGCGAGAATTTACCTGGGAAAACAAACAAATCGGCGCCGAAGATACCGGCTTTATCCTCACATTCTTTCGGCCGATGAACCAGTCCACCGTCGAGGAAAACTTAAAGCTAGAACCCCCCCTCCCCGGTAAATTTAGTTGGGCTGGAAGGCGCATGGCTTACACCCTCAAAGATCCAGCACCCTACGGCGTTACCTACACAGTCAAACTCGCCGGAGCAACCGACAAGTATTTCGGAGAAAAAAACCAAAATAAAGGAACGCTAATGCAACCGTTTAGCAGTTCCTTTCGCAGCCGCGATCGAGCTTTTGCTTACATCGGCGTCCAAGGCGAAACAGAAAGCAGATTAATGCTAGTCAATCTCAGCAGCAACGACTCAAAACCGATACCCCTAACTCCCAAAGATTTGGTTGTCACCGATTTTAAACCGTATCCCGACAGCGATCGCATTTTATTCTCAGCCACCGATCGATCAATCGCCCGTACTCGCGGCACCCTCAATCAAGAACTATTCACAGTCACCACCGGCCTCAACCCCCAATCGGGTTCAGGAACTCAACCAAAATACCCAGCCGGTAGAATCGACAAAATCTTAGACTCCAAAGATTACCAAAACCTCAAATTCGACCTCTCAGCGGACGGAAAAATCATAGTTGTCCAGCGCGTCAACCGCCGCAATCCCGGCGATTTCAGTCCTTGGATTTTGGAAGAAAAAGTGCCGCCCAGACCCTTGGAAAATGAACAAGGCGGAGATTTTATGATTCGCCCCGACAGCAAATCGATGGTAATATCTCAAAAACAAGGATTAGCGATCGTCCCCCTCAAACCGGAAGCAGACCCAGTAGAATTTTTGCCAAAATACGAACAAGTATTGGGGATGGCCCGCGACAACTCCGCCGCCGCCTATGTTAAATACAACAGCGACTTTACTCGATCGCTTTTCATCTTAGATAACCAAGGTGTAGAACAAGAAATATTGCGTATTCCCGGCAGCATTATGGCCGTTTATTTCGACCCCCGCAAAAACCAAGACAACCAAGTTCAGCGTCTCTACTGTTTGTTAGCCCAACGCCTCAAAACAGAAAGCTACAAAGAACAGCCTTTCATCGCCACCATCGACCTCAAAAAAGAGGGTACTCGTTTGGTCGGAACCATCAAACCGCTGCTGATTTTGCCCAACCAATTAGATACCCAAATCAGTTTATCTCCCGACGGGCTGGCATTAATTTTCGACCAATCAGTCACAGCAGCAACTCCCTCAGCAGCAGACAGTCCCCGCAACGATAGTGGACAGTCGATCGCCACCAGCCGCCTCTGGCTGCTACCCTTAGTAGAAATACCCGCAGACGGTTCTCTCGCAAAAGTACAGCCAGAAGAACTTCCCTTTGCCGGCTATCACCCCCGCTGGCTCCCCTAAATCGATTTTAGATTTTAGATTTTAGATTTTAGATTGACCGATATTAGTAAATATCAATAGGGTAAGGTGCGCCCATAAACACCAAGCGTTGAAATATGCGCGGTGCACACCCTACTTTTACTAAATTGATTTGAAATTTGAGATTTTAGATTTGAAATTGAGTTGATACTAAGCCATACTGGTAAATATTACAAACTTTTGAAACGAAGTCGCCAGCCTGCAATTTCACATCTCAAACCTCAAACCTAAAATCTAAAATTCTCATGACTCCCGAAGAAATTAGCAATACCCTTAAAGACTTATTTGGTGACACTGTTGAGATGCCTGCTGCCACTTCTTGGCAAGTAGAAACCCCCAATTTTCGCCTATTAGTCCTCCTTTCAGAAGACGGGAGTTGGCTGCGGATTTTGCTGCCGATCGCCGATGCCCAGGAAGCTCAACCATTTTTTGATAAACTGCTAGAAGCTAACTTTGACACCACCCTCGAAACTCGCTACGCCATACATCAAAACGTTTTGTGGGGAGTATTTCAGCACAGCCCGGCCACACTCGCGGCCGCCGATTTCTCAGCCGCCGTCGCCAGACTGCTGGCTTTGCAAGAGAGAGGTTTGTCCGACTTTTTCGGCGGTTTGATAGAAAGCCGCATCCGTCAAATCATCAAAGCTGCGAAGATGCAGGGACAGTCTGTGGAAACTACCCTTCAGACTTTAGACCGTTTCTACGCAGAGGGATTGATGGGTGAAATGGAACTAGGGCGAGAGTCTCGCGAAAACACTCTCGCCGCTTGGCGGTATCAGCTAGAACGCCTCTGGCCGGAGGTGGAACCCTAAGACGATTTGAGATGGCAGATTGCAGATGGCAGATTGCAAAAAACTGACAATCAAGCATCCAGGATACCCGCCACGTGATTCATTCCGAAAGCAGACTCAGGACCGGTGAAACACAAAACCTGTATCCGATCAAACTTTCCCCCCGAATTTATCTCGCGCAAGTCAATGCTTCAATTCTAAAATCTAAAATCTAAAATCTAAAATCGATTGACTACCATCGAGGTTGAAAGTTGCCTAAAGTTGCATTTCTTTTGAGTGGTATAGCAACCGCCAATACGGTTAGAACGTTCTTAATTGCATTAACCCTTGGGGAACATTGCTTCTTCCTTCTCTCGCGACGATAACTAAAGCCTTCCATCCGTTACATTCGGTTACATCCTCAGAAAGCGAATCCCTGGCCGAACTTCCTTTTGCCTGGGCCCTAGTCTTGACAATTGGAGCCTGCAAGCCCCTTAGACTATAGCTAATCCGGGCCGTCGAACCCTCGAAGGATGCCCGTATATTCACAGATAACCCGATCGCGCTTCTCCAATTCCCTTCTATCACTGCAAAAATGGTATAACTTATCACAATAATTCGTTATAAATATTAAAATTTTTCGGAAAACACCCGATCGCAGGTATATCATGGTAAAAAGTTTAAAGCGCCTACTCGGTAAGTTCCCCAAAAGCTTCGATCGTTTAATATCGTTTAATATCGTTTAATATCGTTTAATATCGTTTAATATCGTTTAATATCGTTTAATATCGTTTAATATTGACTTAGAAACAAAATCTTTAGCAGACAATGCTACTGCGATCGGGTTTTCCCATCGGGTGCGGTTGTAATTTGACAAATTAGCAACTACCCGCTACCAATTACCCGTTATGAATTAATAGCAACTTAAGTTGTTCATGAATACAATTTTTAACAGGGGTTTCATCTATGTTTGCTGTGCGTGAGACTAGCTCGGAGTTATCAGTGTTGCATATACCTGAATTTTGTACTTGGAACATCTCCTTAGAATCAACTCTCCTAGACCTGCCACTCTCCAACTGCCAAATTGAATTAACTCAACAGGCAAAAGAAGTAGCCCAGGCTTTTGAAGAAAATTCCATGCTTCCCGGCGTCATTTTGACAGATGGAGGTAATTTTGTCGGCATAATATCGAGGCGTCTATTTTTTGAAAAAGTTAACTGCCGCTACGGAGTAGAAATGTTTTTCAAGCGACCAATAGAGGTGCTGTACAAGTTTGCCAAGCCAGAGGAACTCATACTTCCCGCCAGTAAATTAATAGTAGAAGCCGCCCAGGAATGTCTTTACAGATCAGCAGAATTAATTTACGAGCCGGTAGTAGTGGAAATAGCCCCCCAGACCTACAAGCTGTTAGACGTACACCAATTAATGGTCGCTCAATCAAGAATTCACCAATTAACAAATAAGTTACTCCACACACAAACCCAAGCCAAACTCATCCAAACAGAAAAAATGGCTAGTTTGGGGAGGATTGTAGCAGAAGTAGCCCACGAAATCAGAAATCCGCTGAACTGTATTTGGGGAAATTTAACTTTTCTGCTGTCCTATTTTGAAAACTTGCTTCAGCTAATGTCCGTTTATGAAGAAGAATATCCGGCACCCTGTCCCCGAATTGATGCCCTTAAAAAGGAAATTGAATTTGATTTTTTACAAGAAGATTTGCCGATTACCTTAGAAGGGATGGAGTTGGGAGCCGCGCAATTGCTCAAAATAGTTAACGGGCTGCACCACTTCTCTCACATGGACGAGACAAAACCAGCCGAGACAGACATTCACGAATGCGTGGAGATGACGCTGTTAATTTTGAAAAACCGCTTTAAAAACAGCATAGAAGTGGTTAAGAATTACGGCGAACTGCCGCTAGTTAGCGGCTACTCCGGTCAGTTGAGTCAGGTGTTTTTGAATTTGTTAGTTAATGCTCTAGACGCGCTGACAGAGTACGCAGCCGATCGAGAAATACACACCCCGTGCCGGGACAACTGGCAGCCCCAAATCGAAATTACCACTAAAGTTATAGAAACCGAACACGGCAAGCGGGTGGCAATTTGCATTGCCGATAACGGGCCCGGCATTCCCCCAGAAAATCACAAGCAGATATTTGACACCTTTTTTACCACTAAACCAGCAGGCAAAGGCAGCGGTATGGGGCTGGCTATCTGCCATCAAATCGTCACAGAAAAGCACGGCGGCAAACTGAGAATGCGATCGCAACCAGGAAAGAACACTGAATTTGAAATTCTCCTGCCTATAGTTGGCACAACATGATTAACTCAAGAATATTCTCGGTTGTTCGCTTACGAAAAGTGAAATGATAGGGTAGCTTAGTAGTAGGTTCTCAATTCACTTTCCCAGCGTTTCGGCAACTAAAACTTCCAGTGGCAAATAAATTCAGTTCCAAACTCATTGGCCCTTCACTCTCCGAAGGCAGTCATCAAGACCTTTCCCTAGAGTCTACCCTCTGGGATTTGCCCCTGTATGAATTTCAGGTTAAATCGAGCTGCTTGGCTGTGGCAGTTGCCGAAATGTTTGAACAGCATCCCCTAGTGCCGGGAGTCGTCTTGATGGAAGCAGGAGAGTTTGCTGGCATGATATCCCGCCGGCAACTGCTGGAATATTTGCTCAAACCCCAAGGCCCTGAGCTATTTTTGCACCTGCCGCTAAAAGTTCTCTACAGTTACGCTCGCGTCGAAATATTATTAGTCGCAGAGAGTACAACCATTTTGGCAGCAGCTCCACAAGCTCTGCGTCGATCGCCCGAATTGCAGCCAGAACCGATCGTCGTCCAAATAGACTCCCAATCTTACCGACTCTTAGACCCTCACGCGCTAAACATCGCGTACTGGCAAATTCGTGGCATAGAAACTCAAGTCCGCTACGAAAGAGCCCAAACTCAAATGATTCAAAGCGAAAAAATGGCTAGTTTAGGGCGTTTAGTCAACGGAGTAGCCCACGAAATTTTAGATCCGGTAGGCTTTATCTGGGGGAATTTAACCTACGTCAGCGACTACAGCAAAAACTTGATGGAATTGCTCTCAGTTTACGACGCATACTGTACCGATCCCCCGCCGGAAATAGCACGGCTCAAAGAAGAGATCGACTATGACTTTTTGCAAAGCGATTTTCTCCGAACTGTTGCCAGCATCAAATCAGGTGCAGAACGTTTGAGCAAGTTGGCAACCAGTTTGCAAAACTTCTGCCACATCGACGATATTTATCCCAAACCCACCGACTTGCACGCCAACATAGACAGCATACTTTTGCTGCTCAAAAGTCGTTTGACTAGGGAAATCCAAGTAGTGAAAAACTACGGCTACCTGCCACCAGTCCCATGCTATGCAGGACAGCTAAACCAAGTATTTATGAATATCTTAACCAATTCTATTCATACATTAATTAATGAAGCAGTCGGTCAAGAATTGGCGAAAGAGTTCAAAGGTGGAGGACTTAGAGAGTGCGATCGCCAGCCTAAAATTGAAATCACAACTCAAGTCTGCTGTCCCGAACCTGCGCCAGATTTAGACAAACTTCATGTTCGCTGGGTTTCGATTTGCATAGCAGATAACGGGCCAGGAATGTCACCTAGCAAGTACAAAAAAATCATAGAATCATTCTCTACGGAAAAACGCGCTCTCAAAGAAACCAGTTTAGCGGTTAGCTATCAAATAGTGACGGGTAAACACGGCGGTGCATTCAGAATGCGATCGGAATTAGGCAGGGGCACTGAATTTGAAATTTTGTTACCCTTAGCTTAAAGAAGGAAAGCACTACACGGATTTTGACACGGATACACGGATGAATTATCTAGGGTGAGGCAGTAGTCAACTGTCAACTGTCAACTGTCAACTGTCAACTGTCAACTGTCAACTGTCAACTGTCAACTGTCAACTGTCAACCATTATCTAATTGACTGCCGCACATTTTACAAAATCTAGCATTAGCATCGTGTACAGACCAACCGCAACCTTTACAAACAGCTTCTCCGTGATTAGCACTTTTAACTAAGTGTTTAATCAAATCCCCCAATTGCCAAGGAATCAGAGCAATTCCGGTCAAAATCATCAAAATAGTCAGAAAACGACCGGATTCCGAAATTGGAGTAACATCGCCAAATCCCACCGTCGTCATGGTGACAACCGAGAAATAAACAGCATCCAAAAAAGTCCCAAAACTTTCGGGATTTGTCGGATGTTCGACTTGATAAATCAAACCCGAATAAACAAAAATTATTGCCAGCAAAGTAAACAAAATCCGAGCAAATATCACCCCATCTTCGCTGCTGATGCGGAAAATAGAAATTTTCAATTCCAGAAAGCGGATGAGTCGGAGAATTCTAAACCAGCGAAAAATTCGGATAAAACTAACGTTGACAAATCCCAGTAAAAATGGTAAGATTGCCAGCAAATCAATAATTGAAAAAAAACTAAAAATAAATTTAACTCGATTTTCGGCACACCATAGTCGCAATAAATACTCAAACACAAAAACAACTAAAAGCGCTGTATCGAGAGTTTGCAAATTAATTCTAACAGATTCCGAAATCGGGTAAGTTTCGGCGATGAAGCTGGCGGAAGATAGGAGAATGAGTCCGGTAAGGGTTAAATTTACGGTTCTGCCAATTGGGGTTTCGATGTCTTCGAGATAAAATCCAATTTGCGATCGGGTTAACATAGATGAGATAATTAATACCATTTATGAGGTAAGGGAATTATCGCACATGAGCATCGAATTAACTAAGGGTGAAAGGTTCAATCTTTCTAAAGAAACTCCTAATTTCAGTAAAATTGCGATCGCCCTGGGGTGGCAAGTCAGCCAGACAGCACAAAACTGCGACATTGACGCATCTGTTTTTATGTTAGCGGCAGACGGTCGGATTCCTGATGAAAAGTATTTTGTATTTTACAACAATCTGACATCGCCGGACGGTGCGGTGCGACATTCGGGAGACAGCAAGAATGGGCAAATAGACGGAGATGATGAGACGGTTTATGTGGATTTGAGTAAAATCAATTCGGCGATTCAGGAAATTGTGTTTGTTGTGACTCTTCACGAGGGACAGGAAAAGAATCAAAGTTTTAGTCAAGTTACAAATGCTTTTATCCGGCTTTACAACCGAGAAACTCTTAGCGAATTGGTTCGGTACAATTTAAATCAGATTTTTTCCCAAGAAACGGCTTTAGAATTTGGACGTTTGTATAAGAAGAATGGCGAATGGAGATTTCAGGCGCTAGGACAGGGATATAATGCTGGGTTGCAAAGTTTTGTAGACAAGTATTATGTTGAGAATGCGGTTGATAAAAGCTCGAATGCTGCTGAGAAGCTTGATGATGCTGAGGTTGTGAGGCGGTTTAGCGATCGGGTGGATCGGTTATTGCGCGAAGAGGCGATCGGGGAGACACCGATTCCAGCATCTAGCGAAGCGGTAGAACAGCCGGCTGCTACTCCTGTAAATGCGGATACTGTGGAATCTGAGGAAGAGGCAAAAATAGATGATTCTGCACTAGAAAATCTGGAACCAGCTATTAGTGCTGAGGAATTTTTACAACGGTATAATCAGGGAGAACGAGATTTTGTTGGAGTTAATCTAGCCGGAGTAAATCTGAGCAGACAATCTCTGAGTGAGGTTAACTTAAATAGCGCTAATTTTAGGGGTGCAGAACTCTCTGAAACAAAGTTATCAATCATTAACTTGAGTGAAGCAAATTTATGTCATGCCAACTTTCACAAAGCTCATATTAGCTCAGCAAACTTAGAAAAAGCACAATTGCTCAATGCAAATTTAAGTGAAGCAACTCTGCATTCTGTAAACCTAAGTGAAGCTAACTTGAGTGGGGTAAATCTCAGTATTGCTCATTTGTTATTGGGTATTAGCTTCAACAGGGCTAACCTCAGTAAAGCAAACTTAATGGGGTTAAATTTGAGAAAATCACACTTGACGAATGCTGATTTGAGTAATGCGAACCTTAGTAATACTAATCTATTTGAGGTAAATCTTGAAGGGGCAAACCTTGAAGGAACAAAACTTGAACAAGCGCTGTGCAACGCACAGACTATCTTCCCCAAAGAATTTGATCCTGTTAAAGCAGGTGCTTACTTAATTGTTGCTGATGCTTCACTTTCCAACGTAAACCTAGCTGGTGTTGACTTGAGTGGTTTCAACCTGAGTGAAGCTAATTTGAGTGGTGCAAACTTAACCAAGGCAAAGTTGGAGGGTGCAAAACTGCTTCAGGCGAATTTGAGTGCAGCTAATTTGAGTGAAGCCAATCTGAATAATGCTGACCTAACTACAGCAAACCTAAGTGAAGCTAACTTGAGTAAAGCAAATCTTCGAGGTGCGAAACTAGCTGTGGCAAACTTGAGTGGAGCCAACTTAAAACAGGCAAATTTAGAGTACGCTAACCTAGTTGCAGCCGACATGAGCAACGCTAATTTAAAAGATACAAGAGTAGGCCGTGCTAACTTCAGCGAAGCTAATCTAACTGGCGTAAATCTGGTGGGAGTAGTGCTTGATTCAATAAATTTAAGTCGGGCTAACTTGGCGGAGGCTAATCTCTGCGGGTCAAGTTTAGTGTCTGCAATTTTGAGTGGGGCAACACTTAGCTCAGCGGATTTGCGCGGGGCAAATTTGAGTTGGACAAACCTAGAAAAAGCCAACCTAAAGGGGGCGAACCTAAGTGGCGTGGCAGGTCTGGAAACGGCAAAACTCGCAGGTGCAATTATGCCAGATGGCACAATTCACGAATAAATTCGATCGCAAATATTAAACAGCAAGGTGGGAATTTATTGGTGTGAATTTAACCGAAAGTCCGCCAGGGAATGAATTTCCTGGCTAGTCCTCTGAAGAGGACTAATGAGTTCTTCAGTCCTCTTCAGAGGACTTTTGCTATGAGGCAGGGGTTTAAACCCCTGCCGGACTGAGGCAAATAGCGTTAAATTGACACCAATGGTGTGCATCGCCCTAGAAATAGATTATGATTAGTATTAAAGATCAAATACATAGATTGTCGATGAATGAATCTGACACGGAAATTATAGAATCTACCCTCAGATGGATGACCGAGTTTGTCGAGTTACCGCATCCAGTTTTCAGCGATTTACCGATTTGTCCCTTCGCTAAAAAGGCACGCTTGGCTAATCAAATTTTCTTCAAAATAGAGCGGTTTTCAGCCATGACTGAGTTCGATCGCGATTCTGCCATCATGAAATCAATTTATGAATTTTACAATTCGGAATTTGAAATAATGGTAGTAATTAATCCCGAAAAAACAGCAATTACTGCGCCCGAAACTAAAGAATTGATAGACAAATTGAATAATCAGATTTCAGAGTTGGGCTTGCTGGCTTTTCACATCCATCCCGAAGAAGATTTTAATATTGACGGGCTTCATACTCGGAGGATGCCCTATCCGGGCTTCACTGTTCAAGTAAATTCTAAGCTGAAGCCAGCTTCCGATGCTTTAGAGAAAACTGAATATTACAAAAATTGGACTGCCGAACAACTAAAAAATTTCGGGATTCCGAGAAATTGACGATCGCCCTTCCCCCCTTTCTCCCTGTCTTGCTTCGCGCCCTTGGCTACTTTCATCGCTTCAATCCTCCATGAGTTTGGTGAGAGTGGTAAAAATACGATCGCACTCTGAAGAAGCCTTGCGAACCTTGTCAACATCCAACATTTCTAACAGCTTGGAAGCGTGCTGTATCTTTTGATATTCGCCTTTCGATTTTGTGTCGCGGCTAGCTGCTTTCAGGCTTGGTTCTAACAAATTCTTTTCAATCGTCTCTACATTGATCTTTTTAGGAATCGCATTTTCTTTAAATCCCTGCCCGTAAAATCTTTTTAAAGTATCAATATCAGCAATCAACCAAGCTTCCATCGCTTGAACCATGAGATAGCAATGAGTGTCATCAACCCCAGGCGAATCCCAATTATCCCTCCACTTCAAATGCTCCCAAGGCGGCTGCTTTACAGGGGCTTCTGAGTCAACTAAAAGGATGATAAAAGCATTTGGGTGATCTGCCAAAGCATTCTTGAAATCCCTGAAAGCATTATTCCGGGAACCGCAGAGAATGATCTGCCACTTGATTTTCTTGCTTTGGGCAACCTGCACAAGTTCTTTGAAAAAACTGCTAAATCCTTGTCGGAGCAATTGCTTTGTATTCTTGCCATCGCCACCACCTTCGATGTAAATGCGAATCTCCTTTACCATCGGTTGCCCCCGATTTCTCCCATCCGCCAAAGGTCTCCCAAACTGTAATTCTCAAGCCATTTTTTCAGTCGTTCGGGATCGAGACGGTTCAGGTGACTTCCTCTATCATCCCGATCGCATATTAACACTGACTCAGGACTCAGAGCCGACACTAAAGCATCGGAATGGGTTGTCACAATCAATTGTGTGCGCTGTGAGGCTTCGATCAACATTTCAGCAACTGCAGGCAGAATGTCGGGATGCAAGCCAATCTCCGGTTCTTCAATACAAATAAGTGGCGGGGGAGTTGGATCTAGAAGTAAAGCTATTAAGAATAAATAACGCAGCGTACCGTCTGATAAACGAGTTGCGGGTATTGGCTGAGTTAATCCTGTTTCGCGGATGAATATCTGGACAGTACCGCCATAAATCTTGATACTCAGTTCTTCGGCTGCATCGTAGAACAGTTGTAATTTTTCAATAATCAGCCTACTTCCTAATTGATACTGTAAGTTATTTAAAACCAGTCCTAAGTTGCCACCATCTTCTAGGAGGGGATGTTCTGGCAAGTCAGTTTGCTGAGCCTTTCTAGATACTGAATCTCTCCCTGTCTGCCAGTTACGATATAAACCAATGTCGGCCAATTTATTTCCCAGATATGATAGTTCGGGATAGAGTTCTGGATCTTTTCTTTGAGATAAGATAGATTGATCGGGAATGATATCTTCTCGCCGCAGATTCCGCAGCTTTCTTGTTTGCTGCTCGTTGTCCTCTATAACATTGATAACAGGGCGAGCCCGATCGTTATAACGGTAATAGAAAAATGGCTGGCTTTCAAAACTATGGCGGGTTTCCATATCTTCTATAGCTTCGTCCACTACTTCAAGTCTCTGACCGACTGCGGTAAAACTAATCTGATAGCGCAGTGGCATCGTTCGTTCTGGGTAATCTAAAATAGCCTCTATTTTTGCTGTGGCAGTACCTTTTTCACCTTTCCACAGAAAATCGCTGATACCACCTCCTTGACGAATCGGAGCAGGTAAGTCGGTAGGTGTTGCCTTCAACACTCCCATCGCTTCAATGAAGTTAGATTTGCCGGATGCGTTAGTACCGATCAATACATTCAGGGGTTGCAGTTCAATTTTTTCCCCCTCACTTCCATAGGAAAGGAAGTTTTGCAGTTGCAGGGAGTGAATAAATCTTTTGCCTTCCACCTTGTCCTCCTATGCCAATTCTGCATTATTATACCTTGTGAAAGCCTTCGTTTTTAGTCTTGAATTAAGTAGGTCTCAAAACTACCGATTCCCAGTCTTTGCCTTGAAGTCGGAAGGGGAGTGAGATATCCCGATCGATCGCATCGCACAACAGGCGACCTACTCTCCTGCAAAGGTCTGTGACCCATTACAATTAATTCAGCAAAAAATCTTTACACATAAGAACTCATGCAGCTCAAGTCAACAACCCGCCATATTCGCATATACACCGCCATCCTCGAAGACAACGAACTCGTCCCCAGCAATGACCTTTTGACCCTCGACATTGACCCAGATAACGAACTTAACTGGAATGACGAGTCAATCAAACAGGTATATGCCAAATTCGACCAACTCGTAGACGCATACGAGGGCGAAGACTTGACCGAGTACAACCTCCGCCGTATCGGTTCGGAGTTGGAGCACTTGGTACGATCGTTCTTACAAAAAGGCCAAATCAGCTATAACCTCAACAGCCGCGCTGTTAACTACAGCATGGGATTGCCTCAAGTTGATGCCAAAGTTCACCTGTAAGGGCGATCCTCTTCGAGGGCTTCGCTAACGGGCGATCGGCATTTATGTCAACTTAAGATTGAAACCCATAATAAATGTCGCTTGTAGCTGAGTTTCGATCCCCCCTACTCCTCTTAATCACGGGAGTACCGCAGGGCGGTTTCATTTTCTTGTAGGGGTAGCACTACCCCTACAAAATTCATGTTTTTGGTGAGAATGAAACCGCCCTGGGAGTACGGGGGGTTTAAAGCTGAAAATCTGCTTTTATTCTTCTTCCTGCTTGTTTCTGACTCCTGACTCCTGACTCCCGGCTTCTTCCTTCTTCTGACTTCGATCGGACTTCTCCCCCGCCTCCCCAGCATCAACCGGAGAATTGGGAACGCGATCGCGTTCCAAAAACTGTTTAACTGCAAGTTGGCGGTTGCTCATAAACTGACCCCAAGCGCCGGGAAACATCCCATCCAAGGTTTCCACCAGCGCCCAAACCTCAAGATTCATCACTTTGTAATAGAAACTGTGAGAATGTTGAATGCTAGTGAGTATTTCGTCTATTTCAACAGCAGGCAGCCGCTTCGGATCGGGCAAATTCTTGGAAAAGGCGCTGGGTTCATGTGGGGCCATGGTTAAATACTCAACAGCTTGCAGAGGCCGGTCAGTCGATTTGAGATTTTAGATTTTAGATTTTAGATTGATTCCACAGATGAATCTGGGGGCTTGAACTAAATATCTAATTTTTTTGGCTTTCCACGACTCCTGTCGGGGGCTTGCGTCCATCAGTCGATTTTAGATTTTAGATTTTAGATTTTAGATTGATTCCACAGATGAATCTGGGGGCTGGAACTAATATCTAATTTTTTTGGCTTTCCCCGACTCCTGTCGGGGGCTTGCGTCCATCAGTCGATTTGAGATTTGAGATTTGAGATTTTAGATTGACTCCACAGATGAATCTGGGGGCTGGAACTAATATCTAATTTTTTTGCTGTCCCCGATTCCTGTCGGGGGCTGGCATCCGTCAGTCGATTTTAGATTTTAGATTTGAGATTGACTCGACAGATGAATCTGCGGGCTTGTATCCGTCTTTGGGTAGGGTTAAATTTAACTTCTGTTGCGAAACTAGGGTGCGAGGCACAGATGACCCTTCGCGAGAAAACCGACAATTGATATTTATTTATATCTGTCGGCTCAGGTGATTTCTACCTAGCTGCATCATACCATTAGAGTTAGTCTAAAATCTCAATTCCCTTGAGTGCTGCGATTTCTTCGGAAATTGCCGCTATCATGAATATGCTGAAAACAGCGTGATTTCCAGCCGATGACTGGGGTGTCGCGCGATCGTCTAACCCTGAAAGCTCATAGTAAGATTCATCCGGCAGTCAACAAAATGGTAAACTGTTCGTGTCAGTACAAGACATTAAAACCTACCCCTGGACTGGGGGAAAGTCACGCCTAAAACATTGTAAGGAGATATCGCTACGCACACAACAGTGCAAACGTGGTGAGCCAGGGAACCTGAAAAATCAGGATATTAGGACTGCGAAGTCTTAAGAATCTCCGTCTGTTGAGAAAGCGGGGGTGTCAAATAATCGCCACGTATCAACCCGTCGAGGTTCAATCGCTAAAATAGTTCAGATCAGCACGCTTGCCCAAAGGCGTCAGGAACCCTTATGCAAAACTCTGTGGCAAAACACTACTTATGGGCTTTAGGTGAAGGGATCAAAGGGTGTAAGCCAGGCGATCTGATCGCTGGTCGCTACTTGGTCAAGCGCGATCGACTTCTTGTCGATACTCAACCCGAACACTTGCCGGAACTGCCCGATGAGATTCCGAGTGTTGTCACTCCTTATCTGAGACTGTTTGCCTATCAGTTGCACGTACCTCAAGTATACGGCCTGGTATCGTCCAAGATGAGCAAGCTATCGGGAGATATCTGGCTACTGGAAAACGTGCCTATTTTGAAGGTGACGGAATCTTTAATGCCGGAATTGGCGGACTCCTGGAAAGGAGCTGCAGCGATGCGCCAGCTCAATTGGCTGTGGCAAATGGCCAAGTTGTGGCAGCCTTGTATCGCTCAGGGCGTGGCTTCGACGCTGCTGACTCCCGAACTGCTACGGGTAGAAGGGCAATTGGTGCGGTTTCTGGAATTGCAGCCCGATCGCAAACAGCCTCATTTGTCCCAGTTGGGCAAATTGTGGCAGCAGTGGCTCGAAGATGCTCACCCAACTATTGCCAATTTTTTGAGGCAACTTTGCCAGCAAATGGTTGCCGGTCAAGTGCGCCACGGCGAACAACTGATGAGCCAGTTGGATAAAGCTTTGGCAAAGTGCGGCCGATTTTACGATCGTCACGTTGAAATTGCCACGGGCACGGATGTAGGCAGATCCCGCGCTCACAACGAAGATGCTTGCTATCCGCCCAGCGGTACGCTGTTGGCAGGAAGCCCGGGTGCGGAAGCTTGCGCGATCGTCTGCGACGGTATCGGTGGACAAGACGGGGGCGAAGTAGCTTCCGAAGAAGCAATTGGTGTGCTGCGCGACAAGTTGCAGCAAATGCCCCTACATCAAGCTAATTGGGACCCGTTGAGCCTGACTTCCAAGCTGGAACGGGCAGCTTGTGCTGCTAACGACAAGATAGCCAGTCGCAACGACAGCGAACACCGCCAAGGCCGCCAGCGGATGGGAACTACGCTAGTTATGGGTTTAGCCCACATTCACGAGCTTTACGTCGCCCACGTCGGAGACAGTCGGGCTTACTGGATTACCCGCACTGGCTGCTATCAACTTACTCTCGATGATAATGTGGCTTGCCGCGAGGTGCGTTTGGGCTACTCTCTCTACCGGGATGCTTTGGAACAAGTCGCCGCCGGAGCTCTGATTCAAGCTTTGGGGATTACTTCGTCCAACACTTTGCACCCGACTGTGCAGCGTTTTCCAGTGGATGAAGACTGCGTTTTGCTGCTGTGTTCCGACGGTTTGAGTGATAAAGACCGGGTTGAGGAATGTTGGGAAGCGGAGATTTTGCCAATTCTCGACGGTAGCATTAGTTTGGCTAAGGCGCGCGATCGACTGATTGAGATTGCTAATACTAGAAACGGTCACGATAACGTCACTGTTGCTTTAATTCACTGTCAAGCGCATTTGAGGGAAGACGGCAATACTTTTACAGAACTGTCTGTCGCACCTTTAGATACGCCGATCGAACTAATTTCCGATAGCGAGGATCTGCCAACGGATTTGACCGAAAGCACAAGCCTTGGCGAGGGGAATTCTCAAGGAAAAACGCTGTTGTTACCGCCGGAAAAAAGCAAAAGTTTATTTTCGCTGCTGCTGAAAATTTTATTTTTATTAGGCTTGGGGGGTGTATTTGCTTATTTTTTCATCCCTCCGGTGGGTCGCGCGATCGATACTGCCGGGGAGTCGATTTTCGGGAAACGCGGTTTAATTAATGCTGGAAGCACGCCGGAGAAAACAGTTGAATCTGTAGCTTCTCCGGTGCAATCTTTAGAAACAGGCTCGTTTATAGAGATTAAAACTTCTGCGGCTGGGGAATTAGGAAAAGAGGGCGATCGCTTGGATTTGCGAGGCGCAATCGGTGAGTTGACTGTCAAAGGAACAGTCCCAGCCGGCAGCGTTTTGCAGGTGACAAACAAACAGCTTACGCCTCAAGGCAATTGGCTGGAATTGAAAGTTTGTTCGATTCCTGAAATAGTGCGATCGAACTCTCCCAAACCCGAGTCAAATAAAGATTTTTCTACTGTTTCAAAACCGACACTGAATCCATCTCCCGCTGTGGCAACTCCCACTCCCTCCCCTTCCCCGGTAGTTAAGCCAACAGTTGAAGTAGAAAGCGCCAAGCTGCAACCGGGGGAAATCGGATGGATTCAAGAACAAGCTGCTGTTTCTAAAGTAGTGTCTAACCTAGCCTTAAACCCAACTCAACAGGGGAAATGCGTTGCTTCTGACTCAAATCCCAATGCTAATTAAACTGTTAATGCTTGAGTATATTGAGCAACTTTGCTTAAATTTAGTAGAAAGAAAAATGCAAATTTCTAAACAAAACTAAGATTAACTGATACCATCGCTGGTCAAGTAGCTGACATAATTTGAGATTTGAGATGGGAAATTTAATAATTTCCCATCTCAAATCTAACAAGGTTTCAAAATTGCTAACCTAATTTGTTAGATACTTCTGCCAGTTTAGTCACCATTTGGGAGACGGCTTTGTCAACTGCCGCGCTCAAAAGTGAGTCTTCATTGCTGCTGCCAGAATTGCTGCTGATACCTCTGACAGAAATATTAGAATCGCTTTGATCAGCCTCTCCTACTGCTTTGGCGGTGGCAAGAATATCTCCTGAAGCTGTACCGATTAACCGCACATCTATTTGAACGGTAGCTTTGGTTTTTTGTGAACCCGCGCCGATTCCCATGAAACTGCCGCCGCCGGATTGTTTGTCGATATTAAACTTGGTAATGGTGCCGATGAGCACGGCGTCAACTCCTAATTGTTTGCCAATTTCGGCTGCTGTCCCGGCATCCATCGCGCCGCTGCGATTTTGCTGTTTGAGCACTTGTTCGAGTTTGCTGCGATCGACTACTGTATAAGTGCCGTTGTTGACGAGTTCGTTGATTAGCAGTTCGCTGATGCCTTTGGCGGCGCCGACTCCCCTGTAGGAAGTGTAATAGCTGTTGGTGGGGCCGTAGTCGAAGTCCATGACGACGAGGCGCTTTTTGGCAGTTGCTTGGGCGAGTTGGGTTGCTGGTTGGGTGCTGGCTGGTGTGGCGATCGCACTTAATGAAACGCCTGCTAGCATTAGAGTAGCGAGGGAAATGCTGGTTAAGCGAGATATGGTGGTTCTTTTCATAAAGCTTACCTCACAGTTGTTTTGTGCCGACTCTAGAATACTTTACGGAACAGCCCGATTTGACATACCCCTGCCTAAAGGCGAGGGGATTCTTGATTCGCAGGGATTCCAATGAATTTACCCTCGGCAAGCATCTTGACCGTATGCCCTACGGCTGCAAGTCCTCTAATTAGAACTACTTGAGCGGCTGCAACATCTCTGTCCGTTGTATAGCCACAGTTCGAGCATGAATGAGTACGCTCATCAAGCTGTTTTTTTCCTGTTTCTGCTAGACAATTGGGGCAAATTTGACTCGTTTTATGAGCACTTACCTTCTGAAAGTACACGCCATATTTCAAACAAGTTTGCTCTAGGATTGTGAAGAATTGACCCCAGCTTGCGTCTAAGCAGTGTTTCCCTAGCATCGCCCTAGACAGCCCAATCAGATTCAGATCCTCAACGAAAATCATTCCCACGTTTTGGCAGATTTGATGAGATAATTTACGATGCCAATCTTTCCGACTGTTAGCAACGTATTCATGCAGTTTGGCGACTTTCTTTTGAGCTTTACGCCAATTGTTAGAACCTAGTTTTTTACGACAGACACGTTGTTGCAGCAATTTAAGCTTGCGTTCTGCGTCTTTAAAAAATCTTTGGCGCTTGACTAAAAGACCGTTAGAAGTTGCTAGAAAATTAGTTAGTCCCACATCAATTCCGATACCTTCACCGTGGGGCATTAGAGTGGGTACTGAAACGTCCCATTGTAGGGCTAACATCACGTACCAACCGCTAACCCTACGGACTATCCTTGCTTGCTTAATCGTTGCACCATCAGGGATAGGACGTGATTGATGAAACTTAACCAAACCAATTTTAGGGAGCTTCACCGCTTGATTTTGGACAGGGTTAACCCCCAATTGCGGGAATACAAACGATCGCATTGTTCCTGCTTTCTTAAAGCGGGGGAAACCGTGTTTTTGTTCCCACATACTCACAAACGCTTTTTCAAGCCTTTTGAGTGTTTGCTGTAGGACGTGTACTTGGACGGCTGCCAAAGTGGGTATGTTTGCCCTAGCCGTAGTTAAACTTTTGCACTGGCTTGCATAAGTTGGTCGTTTTGTTTCGGCCCGAATGATGAACTCAGATCGGATAGAGCAAGCGTTAATTCGACAACTACGAGACTCAAACCAATGTTTACGCTCTGCCAATGCGTAGTTGTATACGCGACGGCATTGTTCTAGCCAATCTTCAAAGATTGCTATTTGTCCTGCCGTTGGTTTGAGTTTGAATTCGTAGACTAAATGAAACATTTGCTCTATCCTCCTACCTGATTATATCACAACCATGAGCGAACGTAGGAACGCTTTTTCAAGAAGTCTAATTAAAGCCGTCCTAAAAGGACTGGGCACAGCACCCAAATTTTCGGTCAGGGTTGGGGGGTGAGGAGGTTGGAATTGGCGGGTTTTAGTGTTTTTTGACTTTCAACAGGCTTAATTTTTGTTAATGAACCGCAGAGGACGCAGAGGACACAGACTAAAGGTGGCAAGAACCGCACAGCAATCCCCAATACCTCTTACGCCCCAGATTCCATAAAACCCATCAACCAATTAGCCATCGTCGCCCTGCGAGTCTGTCTGGGCCCGAATTCCCCAATTTTATAGCCTTTAAAGCCCAATTTTTCCTTCAGCAACTGCTTGTTTTCTGGAGGGGTCGATCGAGTCAATTTCACCGTCGCCGGCCTAGAATCGATAAAATCGGGCGGTTCCGGGTACTCTTGCCGCCACTCGGCTGCAACACCTGCACTGTTCCACTTGCCAGTCTCGGCATCCCAGCGGTAGCCCAGATACTGCCAAACTAATCGGTTGACAGCAGCATCGTCGATTTCTTCGTTGAGAATAGCCCAAATAGTTTCGTTATTCAGCGGTGGTAATTCAGACATGAGCGCGATCGAATCGGAAATAAAAAAAGTTTAACTCACATTAGATAACATTATCAGGAACGGGCTCTCCGGCCCGTTCCACAAAAAATCCTAGGAATTTGTTTGTGGGGAGTAGGGGTTGGGCACGCGAACCCCGCCCAAAATGCCACCCCCAAAAAATTAATTATTCAAAATTCCGTCTTTCTCGGCCATAGACAGCATTAAGTCTATCACGCGACTAGAATAACCCCACTCGTTGTCATACCAGGAAACAACTTTGAAAAACTTAGAATTCAGTTCAATTCCCGCACCTGCATCGAAAATGCTCGATCGCGCGTCGCCCTGAAAATCTGTCGAAACCACTGCATCCTCAGTATATCCAAGAATGCCTTTGAGTTCGCCCTCCGAAGCTTTTTTCATTGCCTCGCAAATTTCTTTATAGCTAGTTTCCTTCGCCGTTTTGAAAGTAAGGTCAACTACAGACACGTCGGGAGTTGGCACGCGCAAAGCCATTCCCGTCAATTTTCCTTTCAATTCTGGCAACACCAAAGTAACAGCTTTCGCTGCACCGGTCGAAGATGGAATAATATTTTGAGCCGCACCGCGTCCTCCCCGCCAATCTTTTTGGCTGGGGCCGTCTACAGTTGGTTGAGTAGCTGTCATTGCGTGAACTGTCGTCATTAAACCTTCTTCCAATCCGAAGTTATCGTTAATAACTTTGGCAATTGGTGCTAAACAATTTGTCGTACAGCTAGCATTAGAAACAACCGTATCTTTTGCCGGGTCAAATTTGTGGTGATTGACGCCTACTAGAAAAGTTGGAACTTTTTCCGGGTCTTTTGTCGGTGCTGAAAGTATTACTCGTTTGGCTCCTGCCGTCAAGTGTTTTGAGGCCCCTTCAAAATCTGTAAACAATCCGGTAGATTCTACAACATAATCTGCGCCGGATTTACCCCAGGGCAATTCGGCAGGATTTCTAATCGCTGTACAGGGGATAAATAGTCCGTCAACGACAATCCCGTCTGGTTTGCTTTCAACTTCGCCGTCGTAAATGCCGTGGGTGGAGTCGTATTTGAAAAGATAAGCCAGGTTGTCTGGCGAAACTAAGTCGTTAATGCCGACAAATTCGATGTTGGGGTTTTTGATGCCGGCACGCATGACTAGCCGTCCGATGCGACCAAATCCGTTGATGCCAACTTTTAATGCAGCCATGTTTAAACTCCTATTGAAAATATCGTTAATCGATCGGGCGTTAGCGAAGCCCGCCCCTACGGGGGCTACGCCAACGAAGAGGATCGCCTGTTGTGGCTTAGAATTTACCACGCTAACGGATTTTTGCAACTGATTCTTTTCTATCTCTTAAGAATTCTGAATTCTGCCCCGGCTGGGAAGGGCAATTAATCCTGAAAAGACCGCTGACTAATGGCTAATGGCTGATTTTTGTCAACTTGTAGAAGTGCTATAATAGACAGAAATTTTTTTCAAAATTGCCTTTTTAAAATCAGGCTAAAGTAATAATAAAAAACTTATCCCAAAGCCGAAACGGATTGGCATTCTCACCAATGGCGATTGTGGGAACCAAAGCCTAGGATGAAAGTCGCAGATACGCGCAAGGACACAGCACTGCCGTGTCCATACACATATGGCGTACAATCTATAGCAATCCTTGCAGGAGTCGTAAATTTTTTACCCCACCCCAACCCTCCCCGAACTCGCGGGGAGGGAGTAAGAAATTCACAAATGATTTAGGATTGCTATATGTGTAGCTCAAATTTTCCGAATTGGTATAATCACCAATCACTAATGACTAATGACTAATGACTAATGACTACCCGACGCACCTAGTAATTAGCAATTCCACCGCATCTGAAATAAAACACGACCCACCAAATTTATTGAGCACGGGTCTAATGTTTTCTGCAACTGCTGAAACTTGAGCTGGTGAACAAAAAGCAAGCACATAAATGTTATCCAGTGCCGTCATTGATGAATCACGGGAAACGTGATCCCTAGTGCTTTTTCCAGCGACATCACGAATCACCGAATAACCGGGTACACCAGCTTTGTCTAAACCATCTAAAATCTTGCCGAGTTCTACTGAGTGGGCTATGATTTCTACTCTTTTGACTGACTCCATTATCTCACCTCCAAAACATATTGATTCCGTATAGATACAGGGGAATGCCTACAATGATATTAAATGGAAATGTCACTGCTAAGGCAGTTGAAATGTAAAGACTTGGATTCGCTTCGGGAACAGTTAGGCGCATGGCTGCTGGTACTGCTATATAAGAAGCACTCGCGCACAATACGGCAAACAGCAAAGTGTCTCCCTGCGGCATTCCGATTAATTTGGCTATTACCAAAGCAATTACTGCGTTGACTATGGGAATTAGGATTGCAAAGCCGATCAGAAAAATTCCTGCTTCTTGCAAATCTTTAATTCTGCTAGCAGCAACCAGCCCCATGTCTAGCAAGAAAAAAGTCAGAACTCCGTAAAACAAGTCTTGAGTAAACGGACTCATAACTTCCCAACCATGTTCTCCTGTCAGTACCCCCATAATTAGGCTGCCAATCAGCAGAAAAACTGAACTGTTTAGGAATGCTTCTTGCAACACTTCTGGCCAAACTATTTCGCGTTTTCCTTCTTCCCCACCAAATACACTGACTAGAATCAGACCGACTATAATGGCTGGGGATTCCATTAATGCTAGCGCAGCTACCATGTAACCGTCAAAGTCGATCCCCTGTGCTGTGAGGAAGGATGTTGCGGTGATAAATGTGACGGCGCTGATGGAACCGTAGGTGGCTGCGATCGCCGCGGCATTGTAAGAGTCGAGTTTGATCCTCAGTATGAAAAAAGTATAAACGGGTACTAGCATTGACATCAGCATCGCTGCTAAAATTGTCAGGGCGACTTGCTGGTCAATTCCGCTTTTGGACAGTTCGACGCCGCCTTTAAATCCGATCGCAAACAGCAGGTACAGCGAAAACAGTTTGGGGATGGGCGCTGGAATTTCTAAATCAGATTTAAGAAAAATTGCCAGCATTCCCATGAAAAAAGCTAATATGGGTGGATTTAAGATATTTGACGCTACTAAACTCAAATCCACGATCGTTCACTCCCATTTCTTGCGTTTTTAATATTACTTCCCCAGTAATTGTGGCACGAGAATGGATAAATAGACCGATCGAACTTTTGACTCAGAAGCTCGATCTGGTTAAATACCCCCAAATACGGCAAAGGCGCACAGTACGCACCTTACAACGAAGGTGTGCACTATGCACCCGCAGGCTAAGTTATTGTTGTTTAACTAAGCAACTGCCAAATAAGACTCTAGGGCTTCGGAACCACCGATCAACTTGCCGTCGATAAATACTTGCGGCACAGTTGTAGCCCCAGTCATAGCCCGGAGCGATTTGGTTGTGATCTCCCGGCCCAAGACAATTTCTTCATAATCCAAGCCCTTTTGACTCAGCATTCCCTTAGCCTTAGCGCAGAAGGGACAGCCCATTTTTGTAAACAGCGAAACTAGCTTCGGCTTGGTTGCTGCGGAGTTGATGTAGTTGAGCATCGTCTCGGCATCGGACACTTTGAAAGGGTCGCCCGGTTCCTCTGGCTCAATAAACATTTTTTCAACCACGCCATCTTTTACCAGCATCGAATAACGCCAAGACCGCTTCCCAAAGCCTAAATCTGTTTTGTCTACCAGCATTCCCATGCCTTGAGTAAACTCGCCGTTACCGTCGGGAATTAATGTCACATTGTCTGATTCTTGGTCTTTTGCCCACTCGTTCATCACAAAGGTGTCATTGACGGAAATGCAAACGATTTCATCTACGCCATTTTCTTTGAAAACTTTCGCCAATTCGTTGTAACCGGGGAGGTGCGTTGACGAACAAGTGGGCGTAAAAGCTCCTGGCAGCGAGAACACTACTACGGTTTTACCTGCAAATATATCATCGGTGGTGACATCCACCCACTCGTTGTCTTTGCGAGTGCGAAAGGTGACTTTGGGTACTCTTTGACCTTCTTGGTTCGTCAGCATGATTTTAAATTTTTGGGTACTTGGGTTCAATTCCTTTGCTTACTTTAGCGTACTCATAACGAGTATGAGTTGTCAAGGGGAGGCGAGTTTTTTTCTCGGACTTGGGCGCGCGCGCGAGCTCAGTTCATTGTCTTTGCGACAGATAGCAGATTTAAAACTTGCTGTTTAACCCTCTTTTGTCACTCTGGAAAATTAAAAATGAGAACCAAATTTTCAACTGTAGATAGATCAAGGATTTGAGCATTTATTTTCTAACAGAATGGCCCAAATCAAGGTTTTTGGTAAAAGCCTTATGATATAACCATCCCAGATTATTTTCTGCCGAAACTGACAAAAGAGGGTTAAGTAGGTCGGCAATTCTGTCTCCATTCCTTTGCTGCTGCTAACGGGTGAGGATTTTTTACACATTCTGTCAACATATCGATATCAATTCCTGGCAGCAATTCGCTTTGTGTGATTAATTCATAACCGCAGTTGGACACGAATTCAACCGGAATTTCTTCTCGCAAATGGTAGATAGAAAATCGGTCATTTCGCCAGAACCAAACCTCTCGCACATTCAACCTTCTATACAGTTCTAGTTTATTGATGCTGCCACTGGTAACAATCACTTCAATTACCAAATCGGGAAATTCTTTATCTGTGCCAATACAGTAAGCTTCATCCGGTTCCGTACCGCCACGTTTTTCCTCTTGTCGCAGAGTTGTAGACCCAAAAGGGAAATATTCGATGTCAGCTTCTACAAAATAAATAAGCAGCAGATCTCCAATGCGAGTTTTTCTACTTTCATGGCGGCGAGAAGGCGACATAATTTCCAAAACTCCATCTAAATAAGTAACTCGATATCCTGCCGCATCGCCAATCCGATTCAGCAGTGTCTCGTATTGTTCCCAGTTGGCGCTATCGGTAAGGTAGCGATCTTCAGGATCTTGGCGTTGGAGTGCTTGTTCTTTAAGTAATGTATCTAGCTCGATCGTCAGCATCGGTATTACCTCCTTACAAGTTGTTCTAATCTTAGCTCAACTTTATTCCCAATCAAACTGCCTCCCCAAATATTCCTCTAATTCCTGATTGTAAGGTCGGAAATAATCGCTCAATCTGTCGCGAACCGATTCATTTACCCTCTGATAAGAACCAGGATTAGCATTTTGGTACTCAGACAATTGATATTCCGGCAAATCTAAAAATTCTAAAACCTGCTGGACTATAGCCGCCGCACCTGCATAAAAATCTTCGCTTTTCAAAATTAACAACTGTTCTTGGGGAAAGAAAGTCCGCCAGTTTTTAATAAATTCTATGTACCTACCGCGAGCTAAATAATTCCCCGGTTCCTCGCCGATGATGTATTCTGGATTTTGACTCAACCGTTCAATTTCATCGCTAATTACTCGATCGAGCGATCGCGCTTCCCAATTTAAGTCAGTCAAGCGGTAGAATTGAGAAATCGCCCGATCGACCGGATTTCGCAAAAGTACAATCAGTTTAGCCTCTGGAAACGCGGTGTAGAGACGTTCCGGTGCTTCCCGATAGTCAAAATAGCTTGGACTTGCTTCGCCAGTTACAAATTCCTCTCCCGAAGGCATTGGCGGAAAATGAGCCAAATACCAATCAATCCCTCTGTCAAAGTGCCACGAAAAAAAATCCATCTCCTTTTTAATCGGAGTCAAAATTTGCGGGTGTTGAGCTAAATAAGTATACAGAGAAGTCGTGCCGCACCGCTGAGAACCAATAATTATAAAGTTAGGAACTTGGACTGGTTTTAAGTTCCAATTTTGTGGAACAGGCATCTTGCCTGTATCTGATTGTGGAACAGGCATCTTGCCTGTATCTGATTGTGGGACAGGCATCTTGCCTGTATCTGATTGTGGAACAGGCATCTTGCCTGTATCTGCTTGTGGAACAGGCAAGATGCCTGTATCTGATTGTGGAACAGGCATCTTGCCTGTATCTGCTTGTGGAACAGGCATCTTGCCTGTATCTGCTTGTGGAACAGGCATCTTGCCTGTTCTCTTACTGATAAGAGATGCCAAACTTTGTTTAAAACTGACAGTTCGATAAAAATCAATCGCCTCGGCAATTTTACCTTGCCTCGTCAAAACTTCCCCCAAATTCAGATAAGGCCAAAAAGCCTCCGGTTTAGCTGCAACAACTTCGCGACACAATTTCTCAACTTCATCCAGCTTGTTTTGCCTAACAAAAACTTCCCACAAATTGTAATAAAACCACCAAGGAATATCGGGATTTATTTCTATTGCTTGGAAAAATGCCACCGCAGCTTCCTCCCAATATTTTTGCTGGCTCAGAACAGCACCTAAATTGTAATAAGACCAGCAATCATCTGGTTTTTGGGCGACAGTTCCGCGAGATGAGGCTAATGCGCTATTGCACTTTTCTTGCTGCTGCAACAACTCCTCTAATTTCGCTGATACATTACCACAAGTCGGCATTGATGTCAAGAGAGCTTGGTAAATAATAATTGCGCTTTTTGGGCGATCGTACTTGGCTAAATTCTCTCCTAACTGCAAATAAAACTCCCAATTTTCCGGTGGAATTTGCAATTGATATTGTTCTAAAACCAACTTTAAATCCGACTCAGTTTGTCCGAGAGCATATCCCAACTTCTCGTAAATCCCAGGTAAATCTCCGTCAATTTCAACAGCTTTTAAATACGCGACGATAGCTTCATCCCACTGTTTTAGTTTAGTTAAAGCGTCGCCTAAATTGCAAAAAGACCAAGCAAAATCCGAGTTGAGTGCAATCTCGCAGCGGTAAGCAGCAGCAGCTTCTTCCCATCGCCGAATTTTCAGCAAAGCATCGCCCAAATTGTGATAAGACCAGGAAAAATCTGGATTTAACTCAACAGCTTTTTTGTAAGCAGCGACAGCTTCCTCCCATTTTTCAAGTTTCAGCAAAACATCGCCCAAACTGTGATAAGACCAAGAAAAATTAGGATTTAATTCAATAGCTTTTTTATACGCAGCAACAGCCTCATCAAACCTACCGCTTTCTTGCAGGGAACTCCCCAAATTGTGGAACTCATTATCCATGAAAAACTCCTGCAAGATTTATTAACTTCTCCAGCGAGTTCAAATCCACCCGTATATCTTTATGTCCCGGATATTTCTGAGTTTGGTCATCTACCAAATCGCAAAGTAAATAGTAATGTTCCAAACCGCACAAATTGCTAATCATCCAATAACAATGCGGCACGTAAAGAGGAGAAAAAATTTCAATTACCTTAGTTCCCGGACTGCAAAAAACTAGATTTGTCAACCCCCCTCCGTGGGGTGCGACAACTACTTTAGCAGCAGCCAAACACGATGCTTGTTCTGCTACCGACATCGTTTCCAACTTAACACTGCGAAACCCAAATTTTTCTAAGTATTTAATTACCTCTTCATCATTGACGATTCGCCGATAGGATGCTTGTTGGCGGGTGATATAAATTCGCTCTGAATAGTCTGTGTTTAGTGGCTGTTTTTCATTTAAAAATCTCTGTTTAAGATATTCACACTTCCATTTAGAAACCGCTCCCGCTCCGTCATAAAATATTGACGGAACTATTAATTTATCGGCTGTAATGTGTAAATTGCAGCGACTTTCTAAAAGTTTATCTTGAGGAATTCCTAAAGTCTCTAAAGTTTCGGCTTGATAGGGGGAATCAGAAGCATTGACAACAAACTTATCTATAGTTTCTATCAATCCGCTCCGCTGCAAAAGGTCAAATCGCGTCATCACATCAAACATCCAATGAAAATAAGCGGCTCCACCCCAGCGAGCAGATAAAAAAGCCACATTTCCATCGACGTGTTCAGCGGGAGGCAATTTGTCGGAAGTGATTACCAATTCAGCACAACCCATTGAAATATCAGTAACAAGTTTATTGTCTGAAGTAATGACGGCGGTAGTCACAACATCTGCCCAAGCTCGTCCGTTTGGCAATACGGCAACAAAAGCTTTTCTGGAATGACTTTGATGTTCCCAAAATCTGCGGCTGCTGTCGATTGTTTTGGAATCAGATAAATTGATTTGACTCGCAGGATGGATGTCAATGCAGGTGAGGTGCGGATTGGATTCTGCTGCAACGGTCAAATCTTCTGTAAACCCACAGTATTTTTTGAGAATACTTAAGGGTAAGATTTGATTGCTGCATTTTGCCCGATCGCTCTCATCGGCTTCTCCTTGTTGTTCCAGAGCATAACCTATGTTATCGTAAACTTCAAACAAATCCGGTTTAATTTGCAGAGCTTGAACTAAATTAGTGATTGCAGGTTCCCACTGCTGTTTTGCAATTAAACTCAAACCCAATCCTTCGTAACACCAGCAGGATTTTGGATCGAGATTAATACCTTTTTCGTAAATTGCGATCGCCCTTTCCAATTCCCCTTGATTCCGCAGTGCATCGCCCAACTTTTTGTACAGCCAACTATGATCGGATTCTAGCTCAATAGCACGACCAAAAGCCGCTGCTGCCTCTGGCCAATTTTCTTGTGATTCCAGAACTTCTCCCAAAGCATTGTACAGCCAACAATCATCGGAATTTAATTCAATAGCTTTGCGGTAAGCCGCGGCCGCTTCTTCCCAATTTTCCAGTGCAACCAAAGCCCTACCTAATCTCTCGTAAGACCAACAGAAATCGGGATTGAGTTCAACTAGCTTGCGGTAAGCAACAGCAGCTTCCTCCCACTCAGAAAGCTCCATCAGCACATCGCCTAAATTGTTGTAAGTCCAACAAAAATCGGGATTTAACTCAATAGCTTTGCGGTAAGCAGCAGCGGCTTCGTCGTGTTGCTCAATCGCCTGTAAGGTTTCCCCCAAAAAGTGGTAAGCCCAACTAAAATTAGGGTTTAGTGCGATCGCCCGTTGGTAAGCTGCCCCAGCTTCGTCAAATAGTTCTTTTTTTTGCAGAGCTTTACCCAACTTGTGGTAAGTTAAGTAGTTGCCAGACTTAACTTTAATAGCTGTTTGATAGCGGGCGATCGCCTCATCCAAATAACCGGAATTCGCAGCAATATCCCCCAACTTTTCCCAACCCAGAGACAACAGAGTTTGCTCCTCGCCCAAACTTTGATTGCCGATTTTTTTAACAATCAGTTGATAACCTTTGTGTACAACTTCTAACTGACTTCCAAACATCTCCAAAAAAACATCTATCCCAATTTTAGTATCTTGCTCCGGGCTGTCGGGAAACGTAAACTCGTAATCGTCAAAAATCATCAATCCCCCAACTTTCACCAACCTCCAAGATAAAATCGCATCTTGCAAAGCACTGGTGGGTTTGTGGCAGCCGTCAATGTAAGCAACGTCGTAATATTCCGAAGTCAAATTCACTAACAAATCTTGAGAGTAACCTTCTAATTCAATTACCCGATCGGCTGCTCCCGTTTTAACAATATTGCCTTTAAAATGTTGTTGGAAATACAAATCAATACAAGTAATCTTTGCCGTCGGATGAGTTAAAATATTATCCAGCAGCCAGCAAGCCGACATTCCCTGAAAACTGCCGATTTCCACAACTTGAAAATCCGCACTTCCGGTAAATTCCTGCAAATGCCGTTGCCAAATAGGAATATTGTGAGTAAACCAATCTTGGGTAAATTGATAATCTTTCGCCGCACACTCAGGCCAACCCCTCAATTCTGCCGCTTTTTGGTGGCAAATGATTGCTTCTTCCAATTCCCCTAATTGGGGTAAAATATTTCCTAAATCATTGTAAGACTGAGAATTGCTCGGAGCGATTTCTATTTGGCGACGGTAAGTGGCAATTTGTGCGTACAACTCCTGTTGTTTCGCCCGAACCTCCTGGAGTTTTGCAACAACTTCCGCAGCATTGGGTTCAATTTTCAGTGCCATGCTATAAAATACGATCGCACCTTCCAACAGCTTTTGTTTCGCTAAAATATTGCCTAAATTTATATAAAACTCTGCTCCATCTAACTCAATTCCCAGCAAGCTGTGGTAAATTTTCCCGCTTGCAAGTACCTCGATACCTTGACAATAAGTTTCAATTGTGTTGTCTAAACCCGATGCGCTGCGCTTCCGCAAAACATATCCCAACTTCTGATTGATTCCCGCCAAATTCTGCTCGATATGAACCGCGTGCAGGTAAGCGCTAACAGCTTCATCCCAGAATTTTTCGCAGGTGCAGGCAATTCCCAAATTGACATAAAACCAAGGAATAGTGGGATTTATTGCAATAGCTTTGCGGTAGCAACTAATAGCTTCGGGCCACAGTTGTTTTTGAGCCAAAGCTTCCCCTAAACAATTGTATGTCCAGTAGGAATTATCATTAATTTCAAGAGCCTGACGGTAACATTTAATAGCTTCATCCAACTCGCGCTTCTGCACCAAAACATTACCTAAACCCACGTAAGCACGAGCATAATTTGGATTGAGCTCGAGGCTTTTGTTGTAACAGGCGATCGCCCGATCTAATTCTCCTCGCTCCGCCCAAGTTTTCCCCAAACTGTGGTAAGATTCAAACGAAATTGGATTGATGGCAATGGCTTGTCGATAATTGGCGATCGCCTCATCCCACCGCTTCTGGCCAACCAGCATTTCCCCCAAATTGTGATAAGCTGTTGCCAGTTGCGGGTTTAACTTAATTGCCCGCAAATAACACTCCATAGCGCGATCGAACTTTCCCAATTCAACCAAACTATTTCCCAGAGTGACGTGCTCCTCAGCCGTTGCCCAATTCGGCTCGATATTAAAAGCTTGATACCAACAGTCTGCCGCCTCTTCTCGCTTCTCCAACTGCGTCCAAATTCTCGCCAACTGCCGATAAGCAGCAGCAAAATTCGGCGCTAGCGAAATCGCTTTTTCACAATTGGCTATCGCCCTTTCCCACTGTTTTTCTTGAGAATACAAAATGCCGAGATTAGCATACACTTCCGGCAAATTAGGATTGCGATCGATCGCCCTTTCATACCAATGCTTAGCTTGCTCGATTTCACCTCGAACCTGCATCACCTTTCCCAGCGTCTGGCAAGCTGTCGCCAAATTCGGTTCAATTTTCAACGCTGACTCGCAAGCAGCAACTGCCTCATTCAACTTTCCTTCGGCTAAATAAACTTCTGCTTGCCGACTCAAATCAACCGCTGCCTTTTCCATCTTCTCAATCGAGGGCATAATTAAACTTGCTCCAGACACCAACTAACTCAAACCCACCACCTCAACCATCCTTTTCAGCGAACTCAAGTTCACTAAAATATCCTCAGTCAGGGAATTCTGATACATCAACTGTCTAATAGGATAGCATTCAAAAGCCTCGCCCGCTAAAAAGTAATGTTCCAAGTGCAAATATTGACTAATTCCCCAGTAATAATGGCTGATATAGTGAGGCGACACCAACTCAATCACTTTAGTTCCCTGGCTACAAAAAATCGTATTTGTCAAGCCGCTGCCGTGGGCTGCAACTATTACCTCAGCGTGGTAAAAATGAGCAATTTGCTCTGCCAAAGACAAGGACTCAGGTAAAATAGAAACAAAGCCAAATTTCTCCAACACCTCAACCACATCTTCCTCGTTCAAAACTCGTCGATATCTTGCTTTGCTGCGGCTGATATAAATGCGTTTGGGATAGATCGAACTAGGTATAATTCCCTTGAGAAACTCCCGCCTCAAAAAATCCATCGCCCACCCAGAAGGCCAGCCCAAATATCCCGCAAAAGACGGCACAATTAACTCTGTTGCTTGAATGTGAGGCACGCGATCGCTCTCCAAGACTTTTTCTTCAGGAATGCCCAAAATTCTCAGACTTTCCCGCTGAAATTGGTGCTGACAACTATTCACTAAAAACCAATCAATTTCCGCCAAATCCCTACCGCTGAGCCGCAGCAATTCTATCCGTGGCAAAACATCAACCATCCAGTGAAAATAGACATTTCCCGACAAACCAGAAAGTACCGCCACGCTGCCGTCAATTTGCTTTAAAGCTGGAAAGGATTCTAACTGAAAAACGCTGTGTTTCCTCACATCATGCTTTTCGCATCCAGGTAAAAACCCCGGATAATCTCTCGACACATCAGCCAATAAATAATTGTCAGGAGTAATTACAGCGATCGCCTTGCAAATCAGCCAATAATTTTCCTGCGGCACAATCCAAACTCGCCCGTTGGGAATTGCAGCCACAAAAGTCTTGGGCGACTCCACAGGTAGCGGTTGCGAGTTGGACAAACGGCAAACTCCCCAACCCAAATGCACCGGATCGAACCACTTAGAAAGTCGCTGCAAACACAGCCCGCAAGTTAACCCGGCACAATCGGAATTTGCCAATTTGGAATTGGATCTCGCAAATTGGGAATTCGGAATATTTTCTGCACTTGCTTCTGGTGCAGGTTTCCAAAATATTTCCACATAATTGTCAGCCTCCAACTTAGCATTAACCAGCCAATCCCAGCTCGATAAATAAATAGCGTGAGGAGGTTTTATAGAAGTGCTATCAGGCCAGATAAAGCTCTGTTTTTTCCACTTTTTCTGCTCCCCATACCCGTGCAATTGCAACTCTAAAACTTTTTGATAATAATCGATCGCCCGTTCCCAGCGCCCCTGTTTTTCCAGCAGTTTTGCCAACTCAAAATAAACCTGCGGTAAAGCAGGTTGAATCGTCAAAGCCATGCGGTAAACTGCAATTGCTGCACTGAACCGCTTTTGCTGGGCTAAGGAATTTCCCACCCGCCAGTAAATCTCTGCATTTTGTGGCTGAATTTGCAAAGCTTTTTGATAATAAGCCGCGGCAGATTCGTGTCCGCCGTACTCTGTTAAAGCATTTCCCAAATGCAGGTATATTTCTGCTAAATAATCGCAAATTTCAGCAACAGGTAATTCGCAAACTGCACTTGACAAATATCTAGCCACACCATCTTTTTTATTTACTTTTAAATCTGTTAAATCCGTGACATCCGTGACATCCGTGACATCCGTTACATCCGCTACAAAATCCGTTGCCGAACTTCCCATCAATGCTGTGAGAAATCGATCGCACGCAGCGATCGCCCTTGACAATTCATCATCTTCTACCGCCGCAGCTCTGCGCCTGTCTCCTAAGCGGCAGTAAGCCTCAACAAAATCAGGCTTCAGAGCTATTGCCCGCTCAAAATAAGGCATGGCTTCAGCAATTTTGCCCAAAACCATCAAAGAAAACCCGGCGTCTGTATAGCCCGAAATATAGTCGGAATTAATCTCGATCGCGCGATCGAAACAAGCAACCGCCGCCGAATGTTCCCCCTGTAATTGCCACGCTTTCCCCAGATTGTAGTGAGCCAAAACCATGTCCGGATCCAACTCAATAGCTGTGAGGTAAGATGCGATCGCCCGATCGGGACTTTTGTCCAGCAAGGCTTGACCCAAATTATTGTGCAGCGTAGCCCAATCCGGCTTAATCTCCATCGCCCGCTCGTAAAGCTCGATCGCCTCAGCAGCCCGATCGTCCTTGAGCAAAATCACACCCAGATTGCTGTAAGCTTCCACGTAATCCGGCGCCACGGCAATCACCTGTCGGTAGGTATCCATTGCCGCTTCGAGCTGACTATTTTCATCTAAAACCACAGCCAGATTGTATAAAGCATCGAGATAATCCGGTTTTTGGGCGATCGCATTTCGGTAACAGTCGATCGCCCCCAACAAATTACCCTGCTTGTGAAAAATATTTCCCAAGTTATAATGAACTTCTGCCCAATCTGGTTTCAAATCCAGAGCTTGTCGGTAGTGAAAAACCGCCTCATCCAGCCACGCATAGTCGCTGTAAAGTTGACCCAAATAAGCATGAGCCAGAAAAAACTGGGGCGAAATCTCCAAAGCTTGCACAAAAGCGTCTCTTGCCGCCGTCGGATCGCCTTGAGCGTCGAGAATTTCGCCTAAAGTCGTGTAAGCCGTGGGCGAAAACGGTTGAAGTTCGATCGCCATGAAGCAAAACTCGATCGCCTCAGTTAACTTACCCCTGTTCAAATAAACTTGGGCTTGCCTGATATATTCTTGAGT
Source organism: Microcoleus sp. B6-A1 (assembly GCF_036705085.1). Lineage (NCBI taxonomy): Bacteria > Bacillati > Cyanobacteriota > Cyanophyceae > Oscillatoriales > Microcoleaceae > Microcoleus > Microcoleus sp. B6-A1. Next base: position 31,807 of record NZ_JAUBTU010000032.1, on the reverse strand, counting down.
GTTCATTGCTCGCGGTGCAGTTGCGGTTTCTTTACCGCTTCAGTAAAACCTAGAAATTCTAATTTAAAAACTTTGTATTTATATTTTGCCCGATCGGGCGATCGATTAATTTTATCAATAACTGTCGATCGATTTTTTTTACTGCCCCTGCTGTATAGCAATCCTAAATCATTTGTGAATTTCTTACTCCCTCCCCTTGATAAGGGGAGGGTTGGGGTGGGGTAAAAATTTTACGAGTCATTTAGGATTGCTGTAGTTCCTGCCTTGAATATTTCAACCTCACCCCGCTTGTGGCAGAGTGAGGTTGAAATCCTTTAAAACTATCGGCTTTGTGAGAACAGCCCCGAATCTTATCCGGTGCCGTCCCACAACTGCCAGTTGTTTTAGAACACCTCGAAGTTGTTCGAGGTAATCGTCAGGCCAGGCTGCAACTGAGCAATAGTTAGCACTCCGTTGCTGCCGTTGAAGTACAACGCACCGTTTGATGGGTCGTAGACCAACTTGTTCGTCGTGGTTGCTCCTGGGGTGTTTCTGTCGAAACCAGAAACGACGACAAACTCGCTTGCCTCGAACGTGCTGCCCAAAGCAGAGAACACACCGCCGCCGGTCGTCTTCAAGCGGATCTTATCTTCGCCTGGCGTAAAGTCAGTGATCGTGTCTACGCCGAAATCGGCACCACCAGCACTCGCGAAGTAGAACGTATCGCTGCCAGCACCGCCGGTCAGGACATCATCTCCTCTGTCGCCAGAGATAAAGTCATTGCCACCGCCACCATTGACAGTATCGTTTTCTTTACCGCCGAACAGGCTGTCGTTGCCGTCGCCGCCGCCGACAACATCCCTGCCTTGGCCGCCAAAGACTGTATCGCTGCCACCTCCACCGAGTACGGTGTCGTTGCCTCTGTCGCCAGAAATCAAGTCATTGCCATCGCCGCCGTCTACGAGGTCATCCCCTTTACCGCCAAAGATGAAGTCATCGCCCGTGCCGCCAGCGACCACATCGCTGCCGCTGCCTGAAAGGATGGTATCGTTGCCGTCGCCGCCGCCGATACTGTCATTCCCGCCACCGGAAATAACCAGGTCGTTGCCAGTGCTAGCAGCGATGACATCAGCGCCCGCAAAAGTCTGGATGATATCGTTGCCGGCGAGGCCATTGTTCAACCTGTTGTCGCCTACGGTGCCGATAACGGTAAAGCCACCGCCACCGACACCTCCAGATAGTGAACTTGCTGGTGTTGTTGGATTAGTTACCTGTGTCATTTACACTCCTCCTAAAAGATGAATCATTTTTCTACAATACACTTTTCCCTCCAAAGGGATTCAATAAATGAAACCGGACATCGGTTGAGACCCTAATTGACCCGGCTGCTATAAGCTGTCATGTAATTTAAATTGTCAGCAGCGAGCCTCGGAGCGCGAGTTGAATCCTGTATTCGTTGAGCAGCAAATCTCGGTTGTTTCCTGCTTTTGACTCTCGACTCCACCACTGCCTCCTCTAACACGAAAATATTCCACTTAAACGTTTGCGAGTTTACCATAATGACCGTCGGTGTGGCTAGTCATTATTAAAACAATAGCCGGAACATACACAGAGACCATTTTTAATGGGAGTATGCTCTCAAGATTGAGAACTTGCACCGGGCCCGCGGGCACTGTCATCGCCGGAGAGTTCGATCGCCCGCAATGGGGCTGGAACTGAGCTGCGATTTCTTTTAAGTACACTGTTGTTGACCTGACTTTTGATTTTCCCCAATAGTTCCCCAGAAATCAAAATTTTTTAGCTGGCTTTTAAAGCAAGCCCGCGCACGCTGGAGGCCGTATTTAATCAAAAGTGCTTCCCAACACAGTCCCTGACGGACTTTTGAGCCTCATCACCTTGATGTTTCCCGCCAAATCCCTCACGCTCAATGTAGGATTTTGGCTAAAAACCCAGTTTTTCAACCCCTATCCGTCATTTCAACCATGAGCCGCATCCATCCGCACAATCAGACAATGCAGCGCTTGTTTTGTGAAGTTGGGATGAACGGTGGGCCGATAGATTTGTGACGGTACTGTCACTAGATTTTAGATTTTAGATTTTAGATTGAGTCCAGAGATGAATCTGGGAACTGGAACTAGGATATAAAATTTTGGGCTGCTGGCGAATCCTGCCCCAGTTATGGGTTGGCGCAATTGTAGTTATGAATAATTTATCTGTTTATAATGCTGAAGCCGTCAATTTTTTGATGGTATCTATCGGAGCCAAGGTAAAATTCTTACCTCCATACTCGCCGGATTTATCTCCCATCGAGTTGTAGTGGGCAAAAATCCCAGCGATTTTCCTTTCTGAAGGAGATCCACCTTCAAATGTTCTTGATGAAGCGATTACTAAAGCTATTAATGCTTTTACTGATGAAAATGCTTGGCCATCCTTTCATCACTCTGGTCTCTTTTGAGAACCCATTAAACAGTTAATTTCTGTGGTACATTCGATGGGGAGCATCTCATCTTTGTAAAAACACTTCTTCTGGCTCCTTCTTTCTTCCTATTTCCTCCTGCCTCCTGCCTCCTGTCTCCTGCCTCCTGCCTCCCAACTCCAATTTCTAGCTGGGCTGCAAAAGTTAAGATGCTCCCCATTCGATCGCTAATACCTGTGAGTGAAAATATTAAGTTTTTAGCAAAGTTTTTTTTACTAATTGTTGTTAACTTCTAGCCGATCATTAGCCGAGCATTAACGATCAGCAAATTCCCCGAAATTTGGTTCGGCATTCATTCACAGAAAATCTCTACTATTTATTCCGAGCGGTGTGCTTCTAGTTGCGCTGGTGAGGCGTTGGAATTGCTCTGGCTGTCGTACCTGTAGATGTGAGAGTCACTCTCGAAAATATAATTGATGGAAGTAGCTGCATAGTATGTCAGCGCTAGCAGCGACAATAGATTAAGAACTCTATAAATTGGTTTCTCAGATACTTGGTTCATTGTGACTCCTACTTTTTATGCAAATAACGAAGTTGGATACAGTGACGGCACTTTTTTTTAGAAGTTCCCAAACATCTCGCACCTCTAAAAATTTCCCTGGCTCGCGTTATACACTCCTGATGCCCGATCGCCCAAAATAAGTCGTACTTGAGATTTGAAACAGTTTTTGTTGCCTATTTCATATTGCAGTCTCTGCCTTTAATTGTCTATCTAACTGCGGTAAGAGTTAAGCATTTTGGGCGAATACGAACTCTACAATTTCCTGTTTAGAGCTGCTACGATTGGAAGAAAGGGATCTGGAAAAGGTTAAAGGGCAAAGAACCTAGCTTTTTTTCCACGCCGTGGCAGGATTTTCCCACCTTCGATTAATGGTACGCCGTGGCCGGAAGTAATAAAAATTCTTAAGTTGGTCAGCGGCAGGCAAAAATATGTCTGAAGTTATATTTTTGCAAGCAACAGGCCATGTTACATTACATATTAATTTTGAGCTTGGTTGAGATGGCAGATAATTTTTGAGTAAAAAAATGTTGCTGTCGCTGTCGGCCAATGTGAGTCTGATAATTTTGACTGAACAATTTTAACAGAGCCACACCCTTAAATCACGGTGTGACAGAAGAAAATTAGGCATCAGTCGATTGGAGACTTCGGCGTGAGACGTTGGCGAGGGCTGAGTCAATCTCGCTTAGTTGAACGATTGGAGATTTGAGATTTATTCCACAGATGAATCTGAGAGCTTGAACAAGACCCTAAAATTTTGCGCTACTGCCGACTTCTGTCGGAAACTTGTATCCGTTTTTGGGCTGGGTCAATCGATTTTAGATTTGAGATTTTAGATTAAAGAATTGAAGCATTGACTTGCGCGAGATAAATACGTTCGGCAAGTTTCATCGGATACAGGTTTTTTATTTCACCGGTCCTGAGTCTGCTTTCGGAATGAATCACGTGGCGGGTATCCTGGATGCTTTCGGTCACAAAGCAGAAGGCAGAATTGGATAGCGGTAAAAAAATACTGTTTTAGGATTCAGAATTTTTATAGGGTTCTACCTTCTAGCTGCATTTTTTTTACAATGAAACAAGCTCATTTACTCGCTGCCAGGAGCGATGCACGCCGAATAATTTAGGACGAGATCAGCGACTGTGTTGCAGCCAGTTACTTCCACAATTTATTAGAATTCTTGCTCGCATTGAGCTGTTTTTACAACAGAATTTTTGCTGGTAATTTGCACAAGGGATAGGGGCAGAACAACAGGCCAAACGAGAGGGCCGATGATTAAGGCTATCCAAGATATCACGTCTTTTTTAGATGTCGCAGTATCATTCAAAAAACTTTTGAACCAAACAAGAAAAACGATTAAGGAAATCGAAAAGTAGCTAATCATTATCATTTTTTTACCTGCCTATCTATAGATGGGATAGAAGTATTTATAAATATTGTATCTCAGGGCGTGGTTCGCCGATCGCAACTTTGATCCCCTGATCTGCAAGCTGCAAGTGTCTAAAACCCAAAGTTTCACAGCTATCCAAGTCCATAGCCTGCGATGTTGAGCAGACGTACTCCCGCTGCGAGGCGGTCTTGGGAACTCAAAGCCTTGCGTTCAGGGCTTTTCGAGGTTTTTTTAAACCTTGAGGCTACCACCCCAATTATAGCTTATGCGATCGAGGTCTTGGGTTTTATGTGATTGAAATCACGTATACTGGCAGACTTAGGTCACAAACGGAGCCAAGAACGATCACACAGCTTACCCGACTGCAATCACCCTACTCTTTTGTCAAATGATCGATATTATAATAGTCGAGTTCAACGAGATTTCATGCAAGCTCTGACTTTAAAATCCGATCGGGCGATCGCTGAACTGTTCTATCAAGTCACTCATTCAGGCAATCTGACTCGCACTCAAAGCCACGGATTGCGCGAACTCTGCCAAAGCGCTCTCAGCGAAGACGCCAGAGATGCAGTCAACCGCCTGCTGCACGCCATCCGCCGCGGATGGGTCAGGATTTCCGATTAGTCTCCTCACACCAGAAGTTGAGATGAGTATTTCTACTTTCTCTCCTGTCAAGCTTTGCCAACAATAAGATTGAAGTGAGTAGGTCGCTCTATTAACCCTCTCCAAAAAAAATTGTACTGCGATCGAAAAGCTCGACCCGGTTTCTTGAAGAAGCCGGGATTTTTGATTTGAAGCAGCCAGTCGATTTTAGATTTTAGATTTTAGATTTTAGATTTTAGATTGACTTCACAGATGAATGTGGGAGCATGAACTAGAGCTTAAAACTTTGGATCGATGGCCACTCCTGTCGGAAACTTGTATCTGTCTTTGGGCGGGTTATTAAGTATATCCACGGAACAAAGACCACACCAAGAAACTAGGTAAATGTAGGTAAAAGCGGGTTTATAAAGACTGTAAAAGTTTTACGTAGAATTAAGCCAAGCGATTTAGCTAGCAATCAGTAGTAATGTATTAATAGATAAATCTTAATTTATTTGTTACCGTTTCTTAACCAAAAGTAGAGATTTCGCAGTTGCCAAAAGCGAGAAATCGGGACGGGGTTGGTGTTTCAAGTTGCGGGGCTATCGAGGAAATATCCGATCCCCAAGTCCGGCTGACACAAATCACTCATCAAGAGCCAATTGATCACATTTACTCCCGTAGTTGAATCACATAAATTTTGGAAAAATTAGTTAATACTGTCAAAAGTGAGTTCAAAAAAAAACACATGATGACAAGCCAAACGCTGTTACCTCAATTTACTATTGCAGAGCTAGTCTTTCAGGTATATCACTCCGGTCTGCTGACTCCCACTCACCGACAACAGCTCAAGGCAGCCCTGTTAAATGACAGTCTTACCGAAGAAGATCAAACAGCCATCAACCGCTTGCTCCACGCCGTTCGCCGGGGCTGGCTGAAAGTTGTAGATTAAACTCGGTTCTAAATTTTTTGCCACTACTCTTTAAATGCACTGTCACTTGAAGGCAGAATTAAATCCCCTTAAAAAAATCAGGCATTAGCCTAAATGTAGGGTGCGCCACAGGCACCCTGCGGTTTTAACTTCTATTTTCTCAGCTTATTTAGTCACAGATTGTGCCGTCAGGCATCATGGCCTCTCTCAGATTCGCTTCATTCAAATTTGTCCCGCGCAAAGAAGCTTGATGCAAGTTTGCTCCCCGGAGATTTGCTCCCTTAAGGGAAACTCCGCTCAAATCTGCTTGATGGAGATTTGCACAGCTCAAGTTAGCTCCGCTCAAATCGGCTCCCTTCAAATCAGCTTTTTCCAGATTTGCTTCCGTCAAATTTGCCCAACTCAGATTTGCTTGAGTTAGGTTAGCACGGCTGAGGTCAGCTTGTGTTAAGTTCGCATCGGTTAAATTTGCTTTGCTGAGGTTGATTCCGCAAAGCTTTACTTCTGTCAAGTTTGCACCTTGCAAGTTAGCGTTAACTGCATAAACTTGAATCAAAATTGCCCCCTGAAGGTTTGCATCTCTCATGTCTGCACCCCTGAGACTCGCCCCCGTTAAATCGGCCCCGCTGAAGACGACACTCCGCAAGATGGCTCCGCTCAAGTTCGCTCCCACCGCCTCGCATTCGCCAAAATTAGCGGACATGAGGTTGGCTTGGGAGAGGTTGGCTTGACTGATATCTGCTTGATACAGATTAGCTCTGTACAGGGTGAGACCGATCGAATTTGCACCTTTTAAATTAGCGTGACTCAGGTCAATATCGCGCAAATTTGTCCTTGACATATTGGCACCGCTCAGGTCTACTTTGTGAAAAACCCGTTCTCCGGCTGCATACCGTCTGAGAAGTTCCTCTGCATCCATGTCATTTTCCCCAAAATATTTAATAATACCTTTGATATTTCAATAATATTAGGCATGAGCGACCTTTACGTTTCTTGGTCTGAATACCATCGAAAAATTGAGGATTTGGCTGTAAAAATTGAGGAATCTCAGTGGAAATTCGATCGCATTGTCTGTCTGGCGAGGGGAGGGCTGCGGGTTGGAGATACTCTGTCGCGGATTTTCGACAAGCCATTGGCGATTTTAGCGGCCTCGTCATACAGTGGGGCCGAGGGAAATGTCCGGGGTGCGATCGAGTTTGCCCGCGATTTGACAATGGTGGGCGATAATTTGGGCAGCCGCATTCTCCTGATTGACGATTTGGTGGATTCGGGAATTAGTTTAGAGCAAGGTATCGCTTGGCTGAAGAGTCGCTACGGCGAGGATATTCAGGAAATTCGGACTGCTGTACTCTGGTACAAGGCTTGTTCTGTTGCAAAGCCGGATTATTATGTAGATTATTTGGCTGACAATCCTTGGATTCACCAACCTTTTGAAATGTACGAAAAGATGAGTGCGGCTGATTTGGCGGCGAAAGTTGGGAGTTAGTAAAACCCGCTCTCAACGGAGTCTTTGATTTGTAGTTGTTCTTTTGCCCAAGCTCGAAATGCTCTCATTGTCGGGCTTCTGCCTTGGGTGTTGGCGCGATCGACATATTTGGGAATTACATCAATAATGGGAAAGTCAGGGAAATTTTGGCTAGTATCCGACTCAGTATATTTGCCCTCTTGAAGCAGATAAATTTTCAGGGTTCGCCCATCATATCTCCAAAGTTCCGGCACTTTCAAAGCTTGATAGCTATTTAAAGCGGTTTGTGAGGAGTTGTCAATCTCGATCGCTAAATCGGGAGGCGGATCTACTGTTAAATCTATTCGATCCTTGCCTCTGACAGCAGCTTGGTTCTGAATATAGAAACAATCATCAGGTTCTACGCCGCTCTGCATATCTTTGCTTTTGAAGGTAGTGGAACCTAAAACTTCACAATCAATATTAAGTTCTTCCAGCAGCACGTTGACAAAGTATCCAATCAATGATTTAGCTTTTTCATGTTTGGGTAGTGGCATCCTAATTTCCAGTGTTTCTTTGTAATAAGTAACTCGCAGTGCGTAACCTTCCCCTAACTCGTCTAGGATAGCTTCGTACATTTCCCAGCTAACGTTTTGTAACTTTATTTTATTGCCGGGGGGGACAATTAGTTGATTCAGTTCAAATAATGTTGATTTGGTTTCAGTTTTCATCGGTTGCTTGTAGGGATGGGACTCATAACTCTATTTTATCAAGGGATTGAAGAATCGATCGCCCAAAACTTTAATAGGGTTTTGCCGATATTTTGCACTTTTTGCCATAGTCCGTCCGGGGTTAAAAACCCCTGTCTCATAGCTAAAGTCCTCTGAAAGAGGACTGGATATTTATTAAGGTTTGGCAGTCGGTTTCAACTGAGATGTTGTAGCATTGTCAGCAACAGGCAAGATGCCTGTTCCACAAGAAATTCATTCTTTGTGGAACGGGCCGGAGAGCCCGTTCATAAAAGCCTTATTGAAAATGGTGCAATATCTCAATTTCAACTTACATCTTGCACCATTCTCAAGAACAGGCAAGATGCCTGTTCCACAAAGAATTAATTTCTTGTGGGGTGGGCATCCTGCCCGCCCATAAAAGCCTTATTGAAAATGGTGCAATATCTCAATTTCAACTTACATCTTGCACCATTCTCAAGAACAGGCAAGATGTCTGTTCCACAAAGAATTAATTTCTTGTGGGGTGGGCATCCTGCCTGCCCATAAAAGCCTTATTGAAAATGGTGCAATATCTCAATTTCAACCGACTGTCTTCTATGAGAGGGGGAATTAATTCCCCGGCGGGCTTGTGAGTAAGTGCAAGTCTGCTGATAGAATTAGCGAACCGAAAGAATACGATCGCCCAATTCCATACTATCTGCCAAAACTTCCTGCCGCGCCCACCTATCCGCCGCCAAAATATCGTCTAAACCAGGACTTTCACAGTTATCGGCTTGATGTTTGTCGCACGCCTTATCAATCAGCTTCGGAATATCCAAAAACTGAATCTTCTCCTGCAAAAATAGCGCTACTGCCTGTTCGTTAGCCGCATTCAGCACCGCAGGCATCGAACCGCCCGCACGTCCCGCCGCATAAGCCAACTGCATACAAGGATACTTTTCGTGGTCGGGTTCTCGGAAAGTCAAATCCCCAGCTTTTACCAAATCCAGCCGTTCCCAATCGGTATGAATTCGCTCGGGCCAAGACAAAGCGTAAAGCAGCGGCAAACGCATATCCGGCCAGCCCAATTGCGCCAAAACCGAGGTATCTTGCAGCTCAATTAACGAGTGAATTATGCTCTGAGGATGGATGACAATATCAATGTCGTCATAATCCATTCCGAATAAGTAATGAGCCTCGATGACTTCTAATCCTTTATTCATCAAAGTAGCAGAATCGATCGTAATTTTCTGCCCCATCGACCAATTTGGATGTTTCAAAGCATCGGCTACTGTTACTCCTGCTAATTTGTCGATCGGCAAATCTCGAAAAGAGCCCCCCGAAGCAGTGAGAATAATTCGCCGTAATCCGCCAACCATAACACCTTGGAGGCACTGAAAAATTGCCGAATGTTCCGAGTCAGCCGGTAATATTTTAACGCCGTATTTTTCGATTAAGGGGTTGACAACGGGGCCCCCTGCGATTAATGTTTCTTTATTGGCTAAGGCAATATCTTTGCCTGCTTTGATAGCCGCAATAGTTGGCAGCAAACCGGCACAGCCAACTATGCCCGTGACGACGGCTTGAGCGTCACCGTATTGGGCAACTTCGACAACGCCTGACTCGCCAGCAAGTAAAATAGGTTGAGGGTCGATGTCTGCGATCACATCCTTCAATTCCTGTAATTTATCTTCGTCGCAAACCGCGACAATTTCCGGTCTAAACTGGCGAATTTGCTGGGCCAGCAAGGTTACATTTCGTCCGGCGGTTAACCCGACAATCCGAAATTGATCGGGGTATTGAGCTACAATATCCAGAGTCTGAGTGCCGATGGAGCCTGTGGAGCCGAGAAGAGTTATTGCTTTCACAATTTTTTAATGTTTTGTGGATTATTCTAATATTACGATTGCGGGGATAAAAATTAGTGGTTAACTATTGCGTGGAAAGCACATTCGATGGAATCATATTTTGAGTGACCGAAAGCATCCAGGATACCCGCCACGTGATTCATCCGTCCAGAAATAAAAAACCTGTATCCGATACACAAGCCCCCGAATTTATCCGTGGGGTCAATCTAAAATCTAAAATCTAAAATCTAAAATCGATTGACCACCTAGTGCCAGATTTCATGCAGAATAGGGAAAATTTTGCTGATGACCGTGAGGACATCAGTGTCTCGATCGCCGAAAATATAGAGGAAGGTCGATCGCAGCTACCGTCGAGTTTGGTTGGGGTGATCGCTACTGCTGCAGCAATTTTCTTTTTGTGTAGCAGTTTACGGCACGCTTTATTCCAATCAACTGCTTTCGATTTGGGAATTTTTGACCAAGCAATTTACTTGATCAGCCAAAACCAAACGCCTTTTTCTTCTTTAATGGGGAGGCATATTTTGGGCGATCGCGCAGCGGTAATCTATTATCCGCTAGCTTGGCTGTACAAAATTTACCCGGATGTGCATTGGCTGCTGTTGGTACAAGCAGTTGCTTTATCCCTGGGGGCTTGGCCTACCTGGAGTTTAGCGCGTTTGGCAGGTTTGAATCAAGAACAATCCCGTGCGATCGCATTGATTTATTTGCTCTATCCGGTGGTATTTAACATCAATTTATTTGATTTTCACCCGGAAGTAATCGCTTTACCCGCACTTTTGGCAGCAATTTTGGCGGCGCGTTTAAATAAAATTGTGTGGTTTTGTACCGCTATTGTTTTAGTTCTCAGTTGCAAGGCGGTTTTGTCCCTAACCGTTGTTGCTATGGGCTTCTGGCTGTTTTTTTGCGAAAAAAACCAACGGTACGGGGCGATCGCACTTTTGCTAGGTGCTGCTTGGTTTTTGATAGCTTCCCAGAAAATCATCCCCTTCTTTAGCGGCAGCGAGGTCGCTGGAGTCTGGCGCTACAGCTATTTAGGCAAATCCGTACTAGAAATCATCATCAATCTCATATTAAAACCACAGTTAGTATTAGGAAAACTCCTTGCATTCGATACATTCAAATATTTATTTCTCCTCACCTTACCTGTGATTTGGCTGCTATTGCCATTTTCGGGCAAACTACGGATACAATATCTAACAGCGCTAATTCCTGCCATCCCTACCCTACTCATTAATATCCTCTCTGACTTGTCATTTCAACGCAGCTTAGCCTATCAGTATTCATTGCCTGTAATTCCATTTTTATTTTTAGCAGTAATCGCGAAGGAAGAAACAAGGAACAGGGAAGAAATAAAAGGCAACCAGGAAGAGGATAAAGCAAATAAGCAACAGTTTTTAACATGGGTCAATCGGCCACAATTTAAAAAATTCCGATTTTCTCAACTTTGGCAGGGAATTCAATTGCCGAGAATCATGATAATTTGGTCATTACTAATTTTCCTGTGTGTGGGCGAATACAAAGATTTTTATCGGTACATAAATAGACTGGATACCTGGCAAGCTACACGCGAAGCAGTCGCACAAGTTCAACCGCAAAGCAGTATTTTAACAGATAATAGACTTGCCCCTCACTTTGCCCACCGCCCAATAGTAAAATTGCTTTCACAAATTTCGCCCCAAACAAATTTAGCTGAATTTCAATACATATTATTAAACCTGCGCCATCCCTGGCCTGATACTGAAAAACTTGGTGATACCTTAGCAAATAAACTTAAAACTTCTCCCGATTTTCAATTAACTTATCAAAAAAACGAAGTCCTGCTATTTAAACGAAGGGTTGATTAAACCAATAAAATGCTAACTTTCAAATCCCTAAAATCTCATCCAGTATTTTTAATGATTGTCGTGACAACGATAGTCTTATTTGCCGCCAGCAGCGCGCGGCACGCTTTGTTTCAGTCAACTGTATTCGACTTAGCAATTTTTGACCAAGCAATTTATTTAATCTCCCAAAATAAAACGCCATTTTCCTCTTTAATGGCAATAAATATTTGGGGCGATCACGCCTCTTTTATTTTCTATCCACTAGCTTTACTTTACAAAATATATCCAGATGTTCACTGGCTTTTTTTAGTGCAAGCTTTTTCCCTAGCTTTAGGTGCTTGGCCGAGTTGGAGTTTGGCACGTCAAGCCGGATTAAATAATAGCATATCTTGGGCGATCGCCTGTATTTACCTCCTGTATCCATTAGTATTTAATGTCAATCTCTTCGACTTCCACCCAGAAGTAATTGCTTTACCAGCACTGCTAGCAGCAATCTTAGCCGCGAGGCTGAATAAAATCTGGTGGTTTTGTGCTGCTATTGCATTAGTTTTGAGCTGCAAAGCCGTGCTATCTTTAACTGTGGCTGCGATGGGTTTGTGGCTGTTGTGTTTTGACAAAAAACGCAATTGTGGACTCATAGCTCTATTTCTAGGCGCGGGTTGGTTCCTGGTAGCTACTCAGGCAGTTATACCGTATTTTAATCAGGGAAGAGAACACGCGGGAATCGCGCGGTATCAATATTTGGGAAACTCGGTTTTTGAAATTGCTATTAATTTAATACTAAAACCACATCTAGTTTTAGAGCGTTTGTTTTCTCTAGAGACTTTTGAATATTTAGCCTTATTGCTATTACCAGTAATTTGGTGGCTGTCCCCGCGTCATCTGTCATCTTTAATTAGTGCTGTGCCGATGTTGGCGATGAATATTCTTTCCGATAGGCCCGCTCAGCGGGATTTAGTTCATCAATATTCTGTGCCGATATTGCCGTTTTTGTTGGTTGCCGTAATTTCCAGTTTAGCAGCTAGCAATCAGCAAAAGGGAAAGACAATATTTGATAGATTGCCACTTCCTAATTATCCATTGCCTAGAGTCATTGTAATTTGGTCGTTGATTGCTTTCTTAGCTTTAGCGAAATACGGCTATTTTTGGACTATTTATTTAAATGGGCTCGACACCTGGCCCGCTACCAAAGAGGCAATTTCTCTTGTTGAAACCAAAGGCAGTGTTTTAACAACTGCTCAAATTGCTCCGCACTTAGCGCACCGCCCTGTAGTAAGATTTACTCAGGCTAACGCGCCGCCTGCAAATCTCGCAGAATTTGATTATGTATTGCTGAATTTGCGCTATCCTGGCTGGATGAGCGATCGAGATTTTGTTAATAACTTAGTAACTAAACTAAAAAACACCCCTCAATTTCAACTAAAATATCAGCGAGACGACATATATCTATTCACTAAAAGTCATTAGTCAGCAGTCAACAGTCAGCAGTCAACAGTCAACAGTCAACAGTCAACAGTCAACAAATTCGCGCTAATCCTCCACTTTCACAGCCCTTCTTGCCAACTTCACGTAAGTTTTCACAGTTTCATAAGGCATTTCCAAATCAGCAGCAATATCAAACAAAGATTCCCCCAATTCCCGGCGCGCCAAAATCGTCGCCCAAGTTTCCGCAATCTCAGCAGCGCGACTTCCACCTTTACGCTTTCTGTGCGCCATAAACTTCTGTGTCAATTCATCTATTCGCGCCGCCAATACGCTTTGTATCGATACTTCAGGTAGCGCTTCTGTCAACCATTGGGCTCGCGTTTGTCCCAATCCAAAAGTTGTTTTGTGGCCCGTGCCACAGTAAGGCGCTAACCGCCCCAAAGCATAAAATAATTGTACAAAATCAGGACGATTGTGAGCCGATCGCCCTAGCCCAAATTCCACACCCCCAGCATTGGTAACAAGTTAAGCTAAGAAAGCATTTGTCAATCAGCAATTATGCTCAACTTTTACTCGGATTTTGGGCATCAAACTGAGATTTGGGCGATCAAGGAATCATGCCGAGGGTGATATTTATACTTACTCTCTCTCAAATCGTGAATTTTCCACTCCTAAAAAAGCAGTTTTTTTAAGTAATATTACTGATTGACAAATGCAATTAAGTCTTAAGTTGTCACCAATGCACCCCCAGTGAATCCCGTTACCATGCCTTTTTTGCCCGCCGCTACCTTTTGCGACTCCAATTTTTGGCGACTAATAATCGCATTTTCATCAATCCAATTCAAAAATTCTGCTTGGTCAAAATTTACCCCCGAAAAGTTATTCCAGCGACGCAAATAGCTGTGAAAAACATTTTCGGGAACTGGCAAAGGGAAGTGATGGCCTTTGCTACGAAAGCTTGTAGGAGTCACAAAACTAAGTTTGATGGTTGGCGAAAATGGGAGTTCTGCTGTTAATAATTGCTGGTAAGTTGTGGGTTCAAAAGCAATATCCCAAGAGCGAATTAGCAGCGGAGCATTTCGCAAATCTATCTCTTCGGGCAAATTTTGCAGCCACTGACTCAGCCACTGCACTACTGGCTTGGAAAGTCCTGTTACGTACCAGCGATAAATGCGATCGCCCAAAAGCTGAAATTCTTTGCCACCGGCGAGCAAATCACCTTCCAATCCCGAAATAGTAAAGGCTTTTTCTGACAAGCGAATTTCAAAGGTGGTACCCGCCACGTGATTTATCCGTGGAATCAATCCCAAATCGAAAATCGAAAATCACTTATTGCCCCCGCATTTATCCGTGGGGTCGCCTTTAAAATCTAAAATCTAAAATCTAAAATCTAAAATCTAAAATCGATTGACTGTTCATCGTGCAAAAGTTTCGATAAATCCGGGTCAGTTTGGTGTACTTGACCTAAAAACCAAGCGTGCAAACCTATAGCATACTGCGCGTACAGATAGCTAGCAGCGCCGGGAGTCAATTCAAACACTAATCCGACTAACTCGGTGTCAGCCGGCCAAATCAGCCCAGAAGGAGGAGATTTTTTGCTGTGGGTGGGGTTCGGGGAAGTTGCCATCAGATGCCACTAACAGGGACAGGGCTGTGCTATCTTATCCGATTTTTATCCCCTTTGGGGGATGATTGTTGAGGGCGATCGATCGCCCAAATCTTTTGGCAGCTCCGAAAACCCGCCCTGCTGCAAGTTTCCCGCACCCTCCGGGATAGACAAAAACCACTAAAAAACCAACAACCTAAAACTCAATCTTTGTCAAGGTTTTCCTCCTTGTAAGTAAACAGAAATATACAAGTGTTTAAAATCACATTCTGCGCTACAATTGTCAAAAGCTCGTAGCATCCTCAACTTCGATCCTAAACTATGAACACAACAGAAAAATCTAAACTCTCCAACGAAAAAACTTTGGAGGCGATGAAGAATTTCTCCGAAACCTACGCCAAGCGCACCGGAACTTTCTTTTGTTCTGAACCTTCCGTCACTGCTGTCGTGATAGAAGGACTAGCAAAACACAAGGATGAACTAGGCGCTCCCTTATGCCCTTGTCGCCATTACGAAGATAAAGAAGCCGAAGTAAAAGCCGCCTACTGGAACTGTCCCTGCATTCCCATGCGCGAGCGCAAAGAGTGTCACTGTATGTTATTTCTGACGCCAGATAACGATTTCGCTGGAACTAATCAGGAAATAGGAATGGATCAGATTCAAGCTGTCAGAGACACTATGTAATCGGTTAAGTAGGCGGTCGTGAAATGGCAGTAGTTTTGAAAACAGGTCGTTATTTTTCCTATTTTTAAGACTTAGCTATTTAACAAAAATCGATCGCCGCCTACTCAAACACACATCCGCCATCTAAAATCCCCAATCTCCAATCGAATGACAGAGGAAATGCCGATCGACTTTTGGCAAGGTATCGAACAGTTTAACAGTCAAGACTTTTACGCTTGTCACGATACTTTAGAGGCTTTGTGGATGGAAGCCGGCGAGCCGGAAAAAAGGTTCTATCAGGGAATATTGCAAATTGCGGTCGCGCTTTATCACTTAGGAAATCAAAACTGGCGCGGTGCAGTAATCTTGCTGGGAGAAGGAATAAATCGGCTCAGTTATTATCAGCCGAGTTATGCCGGAATTGCCGTTGAAGACTTGCTCAGACAAAGTGCTAAACTTTTGAGCGCTTTGCAACAAGCTGGGCCGGAAAAAGTTGCTGATTTTTTACCTTTATTAACAGGTGCAGAAGTTGCAGGCTTGCAATTGCCACGAATTATCAAAGTACCGAAAAGTTAAATAAAAGTTAAATAAATGTTTGTATTAGGGTGTGCAGTAGACGTTGCCTCTACACAGAGGAGGGCTGGCTTTCTTGTCCGCTGCACAAGCAGATTTATTTGCTGTGGAACGAGGATCTTGCCCGTTCCCGGTTAAGACAGTTGCAGCCACTCAGCAAAATAGCCAATTAAATTCGCTGTTGTCTTGCTAGGATAATTGGTTGAGACTGTCGGGTCAATCGATCGACCTCACGGGAATCTTTCTGGCCGTTAAGATAAAATACCTAACTGGAGATAATGCCCTTCAGCAATTTCACAAATTTTGAGGCTTGTAAGCTATGATGCCCTCCGCTAAACTACTTAATTCGCGAATATTCAAAGGATTATCGCTGCTGTTGCCCCTGACTCTGGCAGGCGCGATCGCCTCTCCCACCTACCCGCAAGCCGGGCTACCCCGCACTCTCAGCGTGCGATCGGACATTCAAGAAGCCGACTCCAAAACCGGCATCGTGACAGCCCGCGGCAACGTCCAAATCAACTATCCAGCCCGCCAAATACAAGCAACTGCCGCTCAAGCTCAATACTTCAGCCGCGAGCGCCGGATCATTCTCAGCGGAGATGTTTACGTATTGCAGCAGGGCAACAGCCTGCGCGGCGAAACCATAACATACCTCATCGACGAAGGGCGGTTTATTGCCCTGCCAGACAACCCAGGACAGGTAGAATCTGTTTATCTGGTTGCCCCGGAACAAGATGCGGCAGCCCAAAATGCAGTGGGCTCCCCACGTCCAACTACAGCCCCCCGGTAACAGTGGCTCGCAGCAGCGAAATTTCGCCTCAGCCAAAACATACTACTTGGGATAGATGCGAAATTTCGTCTTTATAAAACTCACAAACTTGGAAAGGTAAACTTTAAATTAGAGAGTCGATCGCACAAAGCCGCAGTCTGAAATTAGCTTGTAGAGCTTGCCGGGAGCGAAAATGAAAATTGTACTCGAAAATATTCACAAATCCTACGGAAAACGCAATGTAGTTAGTCGCGTCAACCTGTCGGTAGCCCAAGGAGAAATCGTAGGATTACTCGGCCCCAACGGTGCCGGCAAAACCACAACATTTTACATAGCAACCGGATTAGAAAAACCCAATCAAGGCACCGTTTGGCTAAACGATTTAGACATCACTAAATTGGCGATGCACCAGCGAGCGCATTTGGGAATTGGCTATCTCGCTCAAGAAGCAAGCATTTTCCGAAACATGAGCGTGCGCGACAACATTTTGTTAGTTTTAGAACAAACTCAAGTGCCACGCTGGGAATGGCGCGAGCGAGTCGATTTCCTATTGCAAGAATTTCGCTTAGAAAAAATAGCATCCAGTTTGGGAATTCAAATATCAGGGGGAGAAAGACGGCGGACTGAACTAGCCAGAGCATTAGCTGCAGGGCGAGACGGCCCGATGTTCCTATTTTTAGACGAACCGTTTGCAGGCGTCGATCCGATCGCCGTAGACGAAATTCAAACCATTATTGCTAAATTGCGCGATCGTAAAATAGGCATCCTCATCACCGATCACAACGTCCGAGAAACCCTCGAAATTACCGATCGAGCCTACATCATGCGAGACGGCCAAATTTTAGCCTCCGGGGCTGAAGAAGAACTCTACAGCAATCCTTTAGTACGACAATATTACTTAGGTGACAACTTCGTGCGATAGTCTTTTATAGCAACTGCCAAGGGGGCGTCGGATAGATTCCGTAGGGGCGGGTTCGCCTAAATATAAATATCCCAGCCCAGATATCTATAAACCCGCCCTCCCCCCCTATAAAAACACAATACAGAAATTTCAATTTTAGATTGAGGAGCCAACTGCATTCATCGCCAAACTATGAAAATAGCAATATCCAATTCTTTGAATCCCATCAACTGGCTGCCGAGAATTTCCGTAATGGACTGGTACATTACCAAAGAACTAATCGGCCCATTTCTCTTTGGCGTCGGACTCTTTACATCCGTCGCCGTCACAGTTGGAGCTTTATTTGAATTAGTCCGCAGAGTAGCAGAATCCGGCCTCCCCTACAGCGCAGCCATAGAAATTTTTCTCCTGCAAATTCCCTACTTCGTAGTATTGGCTTTCCCCATGTCAATGCTGCTAGCAACCTTAATGGCCTACAGCCGAATGTCCAGCGACAGCGAACTCATCGCCCTCCGCAGTTGCGGAGTTAGCGTTTACCGATTAATACTGCCTGCTGTGATAATGAGTTTAATTGTTGCAGGCTTCACCTTTGCTTTGCAAGAGTTAGTTGTACCCGCCGCCAGCTACAGAGCTACTGTGACTCTAGACAGAGCCATGAAGCGAGAAAAACCGACATTTCAAGATAGAAATATTATCTACACAGAATTTCGCAAACCCGAAAAAGGCGGCGACGAAATCCTAGCCCGCTTTTTTTATGCAGAACAATTTGACGGCCAGCAAATGAAAGGTTTAACAATTATCGATCGCTCCACCCCAGGCCTCAATCAAATCGTTTCTTCAGAATCCGCTACTTGGAATCCCTCAGAAAATACCTGGGATTTTTTCAACGGAACCGCTTATATAGTAGCTCCTGATGGCTCTTACCGGAATATAGTTAGGTTTCAACACCAGCAATTGCAACTCCCCCGCACGCCCTTAGATTTAGCTGCTAGAGCGCGGGATTTTAAGGAAATGAACATTGCCCAAGCTTTAGAGCGTTTGGATATCCTTAAAAACAGCGGCGACGAACCGCAAATTCGCAAATTAAAGGTGCGAATTCAAGAAAAATATGCTTTTCCTTTCGTGTGCATGGTATTTGGTTTAGTGGGAGCCGCTTTGGGAACTCAACCGCGTCGCTCCGGTAGAGGAACGAGTTTTGGTATTAGCGTAGTTGTGATTTTTACTTACTATGTATTTTCTTTCATCACCAGTTCTATGGGCGTGAAAGCTGTTTTGACTCCGATTCTTTCGGCTTGGCTGCCGATCGTGTTTGGTTTGGGAATCGGAGGATTGTTGTTGGCGCGGGCTGCCGCTAGGTAAGTTTTACCACTAACATTGGGAATGGCTAATTCGGAACTTGTACTACCTTTCCACTGCCTTCGGCTCCCTTCCCTTCGACTACGCTGAGGAAAACCGAAGTCGAAGGGCAGGAACAGCGTAGCCTAAGTATTGGGAATTGATAATATCGTTTTCGTGGCCGAACTTCCTTCATTTAAGGATTAGAAAAAGTATTGATTTCGCCACCACCAATGTAGCGTCCCGGAGCCAGGGATCGGGGTGTAGCAAAAGTTTGAGGTTGAATGGGCTGCACGCCCTGATTTGTATTTTGGGGAACAACTCCAAAGTTATGCTGCTCCGGCAAATTAAGCTGACTCGGTGGAGGTGTTTGAAATTGAGAATTCGCTGAATTGGGAGAGAATTGAGGGCTAATTATCTTGCTTCCCCCAATCCCACTCGCAAAGGGAGATTGACCGACATTTGGAAGTAGAGGTGTTGGTGAAGGTGTGGCTACTGGAAGTGCAGCCGGTTGAACTTCAGGTGCGGAGCCGGAACCAGATAAATTAGTTTGGTAGGGATTTTTCGGCAAAGCCACCGTTGGAGCCCCTGCATTTATTTCGGGGAGGCTCGGTACTCGGGAATTTAACCCCGCCAATGATTCAGGGACTGTAGCTGTCGGTTTTAATAATTCTTGAGATTCCTTGCTTACAGTATTTGTCGGAGCCACAAGTGGGGGAAGTGCTGTGGGAACATTCACAGGATTTGCTCCACCTTGAGCTGTAGCGGTCGTTGGGAGCAAATTTGTCGCATTTCCTGCCGCCGGATCGGAAGCGGGTCGATCGAGCAATTTAGCCGAGTCTGCTGTTTTCTCAGCCGAAGCCGCCGTTGCCGAAGTGTTAGCAACGACGTATTTTTTCATAGCTGCTTGCAGCGGACTCAAAGGCAGAGAATTTTCGTTTTGTTTATCTGAATTAGCATCACTCGACGCCGGCGATAAAGTTGCTTTCGCTGTACCCCCAGACTCAGGCTCGATCGTTTTTATCCCGGAAGTCAGTCTCCCACTGCCAGATAAACTCAACGCTGATGTGGCGTTTGAACTTGGCAAGCTGGAATTTTGGGGGTTATTGTTTCCGGCCAGGGCGGCAGGATTTGCTAAATTTGGCAAGGGCAAAAATCCGCTGCTTCCTACCCGCTTGGGGGCTGAAGATTGCTGAGGAGTTTCTAAGTCCCGATCTCGAAGTTCTTCGAATAAACCTTTGCTTTTTACTACTGATGAATTTAACAAGTTCAGTTCAGAAGCAGTAGAGCCATTAAACTGATTGACTAGCACTGGTAAGCTGTCTATTTCAGCCGCAATGGCGGTATCTTCAGCAGATAGCCCCGATAGCGAAGCTGGATTGTTTGTGGCTACTTCTTCTTCGCCATCTATGCTCAACCTTTCTGGGTTGACAGAGACCTCCCAGATAAATAACCCCCCTGCACAGAGCACGGCTAGGGGAGCCCAAACCGCCGGTTGGGTCCAGTGGCGCAACCGCGCTATCAGATAGCGGACAGATGTAGGAAATCGCTTGAAAATTGACATAGTTTTGCTTCCATCCGAGCGTGCGGATTTAAAACTATTTTTCCTAGTCTACCACATCGATCTTGATTATTTTTGCTATCCCGGGGTAAGTGCGATCGGGAGCCTGTCTATTTTGCTTTTACTGTGAATGTGCGATCAGACTTCTGATTCAAAGTTGCCAAAGAGCAATGTCACAGGTAAAAATCGATAAAGCATTGGTAAAAATATGTCTGGCTTTCCTCAAATCAAGGGGCATAAGATGATAAAATATTATGGGATGCCGTGCCCAGCCTGCGGGGTCTGTCAGCAGATCGACCTCAAACCAAAATGTCAAGGTAAAATTGGCAATTGCTGAGAACAACACGAATAGGAAAGTTGAGAGGAAATTAATGAAAAAAGTAGTTGAAGTATTAGCAAATCGGGAACAATTAATAGATCGATCGCTGGTGATTGTGCTGTCGAAAATCTCAGCAGCCATAGCAGAACGCGGACTTTGTACGATCGCCGCAGCGGGCGGAAGCACACCAGAACCGCTCTACAGAGCGCTCTCGGGCCAAGACCTGCCTTGGGACAAAATTCACGTGTTCTGGGGCGACGAACGCTACGTTCCCCCAGAACACCCAGACAGCAATCAAAAAATGGCGCGCCTCGCGTGGCTCGATCGAGTGAATATCCCCGCCAGCAACATCCACCCCATGCCCACAGCCGCCGGCGACCCCGCAGCCGACGCGGAGGCGCACCAAACCGAATTACAGCAGTTCTTCAAAGTATCCGACGGCGAGTTTCCTGCCTTCGACATCATTTTATTGGGCATAGGAGACGACGCCCACACAGCCTCTCTATTTCCCGGCACAGCAGCCTTGCAAGTCCGCGACGCCCTAGTAACTGTCGGCAACAAAGACGGTCAACCCCGCATTACCTTTACAGTCCCCTTAATCAACCGGGCCCGGTGCGTCATCTTCATGGTCGCAGGAGCCAGCAAACAACCCGCCCTAGCTCAAATTTTTGCCCCCGCAGCCGACGAAATGACCTATCCAGCCAGACTCGTTCAACCAGAAGGCGAGCTTTGGTGGCTCCTCGATGCGGCTGCTGGCTCCTCCGTAAAATAGCCGACAGAGCCGCAAGCGTCCCAACACAGTCAGCATTATCACTAACTCAATCTTGCCCATCACAGCTAACGTCACGGCGTCAGCTCAGTTGCTAGTATTAGAAGCAATATAAGAATTGTGGCGGTTAAAGTTAAAATTTGACCATATACACGAGTATTTTTGTCAGGAACCTCAGCCTAAAGGCATGAGGCTTGAAAGAGAAATCTAACAAGCCATTCTGACGGGCCAAGCGTCTTAACTGACTACGTTTTGTGAGTCACGACACCCTGGGATACGAAGCTAGTCCCTTGCTCTGTCGCTAGTGGTTAAACAGTTCTAAGGTCACTGGAACAGTGCTGCTAGCCTAACAAGCTCCTTAAACATTGGCGAAGCTAACTTTACCCCAGAAATGGGAGATTGAGGACAACCATATCCTCACGGGGGGGCAACCATACCCCCCTACCCCGCAAGGGGATTCAATTCAATGTCAAGCCGTCCTGTAAGGACGGGGTTTCAGACCCAACGACTTTTGATGAGGCTGATTTAAAAATCTGGCCGATAGCAAGGAGAAATCGATGATTGTCTGTCCCAATTGCAATCACCAGAACCCCGACGGGGCCAGCCAGTGTGAGGCTTGCTACACGCCTTTACCTGTTACCGCAAGTTGCTCGAACTGCGGTGCAGCAGTTCAGACAGATGCAGCATTTTGCGGTCAGTGTGGCTTTAACTTGCGTCCGGGTTCCATAGTTCCAGAAGTTGAGGTGACAGTACCGTCCCCCTCGCCTGTAGGCCCCACAGTGGTATCGTCACCGGCGCCGGATTTAGTGCCACCCGAACCCCTGATGGTCATGGAACCTCTAGTTACCCTGAATAAGGGGCTCAACTTGGAAAAAACTCCCGCCAGCATTCCAGCGATTCCCGATCCCCCCCCTTCGCCCTCGGTTCCTGTTACAACTGAATCGGTGGCAATACCAGTAAATATCTCTCCTCCGGTTCCGGGCCCACAGCCCGCAGGTGTAGCTAAAACTCAACTGCAACAGCAGTCGGCGCGCCTGCTACACGTTCAGACAAATACGCCGATGGAATTGCCTCACAGTCTGGCTGTGGTTCACATAGGCAAGCCAAATGACTTAGTGCCGCCGGATATTGATGTTTCGGGATTTGCTAATTCTGAGATAGTTTCTCGGGTACACGCAAATCTCCGGGTGGAGGGAGATGCTTGCTACCTAGAAGATGTAGGCAGTTCCAACGGCACTTACGTCAACAATACTCCGCTACCCAAGGGAAACCGCCACCGGTTGCGACCGGGAGACCGCATCTCTCTGGGCAAAGGAGACCTGGTTACGTTTTTATTTCAAATCTCTTAGAGCGAGTTTGGATTGGGCGATCGAAAGTCTAAAATCTAAAATCGCATCTTGAGGCGCTCTACCAAAACTCAATGCTGCCAATGTGATTAAGCTGACCTTGCTACATCCACTCCAGTCTATACCCGTCCGCAGTTGGATCTTTGAAGACGAGCAGGTCGTCCGGATCGGGCGCTCGACCGAAAACCACGTCGTTCTTTTTAGCGCTGTGGTTTCTCGTCGCCACATCGAATTGCGGCGCAGCGGCATAACTTGGGAACTGATCAATTTAGGTACCAACGGGACTTACCTCGATGGTAAGCCGATCGCTAAGGTTCCCATTGTGGACGGTCTGATCGTTCACTTGGCTCGCTCTGGGCCGAAAATTCAAATCAATGTAGGCCCGAATCAGTCCTCCGTCCAGTTAGGACTTCTTAGCGTCAAGCCCAGGGAGGCTAAGGAAATTCACGCTCCCTCGGCCGGCGTGCACATGAGCACGATTCCTGTTCCCGACCACAAAGAAGTTGGCACTTCCAGGGAAGAGGACGAGTTAACCCAGGCAGATAATAATCGCCATTATTCGGAAGAAGAATATTAAATCGGCTTCTTTGGACGATCGACATTTTTCAAAGGCGGCACTCAGGAGTTTATTTATGAGTACATCACCACAGATTGTTAGGCGCAGTGAACTGCAGGGCCGCCGCACCATCGACCGCAGAACGGCGGAAGAGGTCGGCAGGGTAGATCGGGTTTGGCTCGATGCTCACTCCCAACGGGCGATCGGCTTTACTTGCAAGTCGGGACTTTTGGGCAGCAAAAAAACTTGGTTCGCTTGGGCGCAAGTAGATACGGTGGGGGAAAATGTTTTTGTCACTATTAACCCGGAACTGCCGGAACTTCATCAGCCGGAACAAGCTGTTTGTCCGATCGGGCTTGAGGTACTCACGGACGCTGGGAATAAGGCAGGTGCAGTGGTTGACTACCTATTTGATGTCCGCACTGGTTCAGTCACCCACTACCTATTTAAATCGAGCGGCTGGCGCGGTGTTTTAGACGACATTTACTTGTTACCTGTGGCAGCTATTTCGACCATCGGTAGCAAGCGGGCGATCGTCTCTGAAGCGGCTGTATCGGAGCCAGTGCAGTACGCGGAGGGACTGCACAAAAAAGTCGGTCTGGTAGCAGAGTTTTTACATGAAGATTTCGACAGAACTCTCAAAAATGTGGCCGGCGTGAAGCGGGGCGCTCAAAGTCTGGCGGAAAAATTCCAAGATAAAGCTCTAGAAGTCAGGGATGTAGCTCAAGAAAAAGTTGCAGAGTTGAAGCGGCAAAGGCAAGAATCTGTCCCGCCAGAGCCGAAGCCGGAGCCGCCTGAGTCAGATTTGAGCTGAAGTTTGGCCTTCCCGCTCGCCGGGGGACTAATTGCCGATCGCATTTTCGGGCGGCGCGCGCGAGGAAGGTCGATCGGTATTTTCGCTATCAGAGATTGATGTGTTGTCGCTCAAAATTCCAGTGCTGCTCAAAGCATTGTATTTTAAAGGTATCGCATCAATAAGGAAAATGTTAGCAACTCAAAATGACCTATGCTGTTTGATACAACTCACATCTTGCACCATTCTCCAGAACAGGCAAGATGCCTGTTCCACAAAGAGTGAATTTTCTTGTAGAACAGGCATCTTGCCTGTTCCTAAACAAGTAATTGAGAATGGTGCAACATCTCAGATACAATCAACAAGTATTTTATCTAGAGACCCCAGGATTAATAATTGGTTAACTTCTTTCTTTATAAACAGCAAGCCGTTGAGCAGTGACTGTGGCCCGACCGAGAACTCGAATCAGCGGTGCAACCATCGCGGGTATGAGTTAAATTCTCTGGTTCATCAGCGGGAAAAGGATTATTTAGCCGATCGAATGGAGCGACTCACCCATCGGCAGAATCGCTCCCTCACAGACCAAATTAATCAAGCGGTTTTAACCGCCGTCCATCACTGGGAAGTTCACCCGATTTATCACATCGTGTTTGGTTGTTACCGAGTACCGCAAAAATTTGCCCCTGCGCCAAAAGCTAACCCTCAAAAGTTGCTTCAAATACCTCAAGCAGCCAAAAGTTCGACTTTTAGGGCAGATAGAGGGAATAGTGGCCCACTGATGACGGCTTTAAAAATCAAATTTTTTGCAGTTTTCTCCCAAAAAATCTCTCTAGAAGTATCCCCGTTTCTGTCTGGCGGTGGAGTGTCAAAACATCAGTGATTACCTTAACTCTGTTACATCCTATCCAGTCTGTCCCAGTTCAAAGTTGGTGTTTTGAATCAGAACCCGTGGTTCGGATCGGTCGATCGAACGACAATGATGTAATTATTTACAGCGCTGTAGTTTCGCGCCACCACGTAGAGCTGTGGAATCACGCTAATGGCTGGGAAATTATTAATTTTGGTGCTAACGGCACTTATGTAGATGATAGACCGATCGCTCAGGTGTCAGTTGTGGACGGGATGACAATTCGCTTGGGCAATTCCGGGCCAAAAATCAGGATTCGGGTGGGCGCAACGAATCAACCGGGCAAAATAATCAAGCCACCGCAGCGCGAACTCCGCCAAAAGGACGAAGTTTCAAAAGACAAGTCAACAGCTTGGCCTGGGGGCGTGGGAATAATCGAAGACGATGAACTTGGAGGGATCACTCAAATCGATCTTGACTAACCTGCCGCTGTCTATGCCTGCAAGCGAACTCACACAAAGCTCAGGGTGCGCCATTTGAGTAGCTAACTCATATCTCGACAATTCCGCTGATTTTTGCCCAAATATGCCTATAAATTAATTAACAGCTTCTTAGACTACGAGATTACCCTTCTAGAGATAAGATTTGGGGGATATCGCTCGATATTATCTCAGGTTCGCTGCTTGCCCATCGACGGTAATCCGAGAGCAACTGGTGCATTAACCGCTGTTTGACGCTCAGCAGTACGCTCTTGAGCAAAGCATTCCCCGTTGCTTCTAAAATGGGTTTGGGCGTCAGCCAAAACGGCGGCGGTAATTCTACTTGCACTTCCAAATCCGCTTTTCCCTTCAAGTATGCTACCCCGCTGCTTTGGTGTACACAAAGCTTTCCTTTGAGATTGAGAGCAAAGCGATCGTTTATATAACCCACGCCCCGAATCTCGCAGGCTACGGACTCCAAATTGATTGTGCCGTCCGACTGCGCCCACACCCTCATGTCTACTGTGGGTTGAATGCTCAGCATCATAAATTGTAACGGTCGCATTTTTAGGCGGAAACAGTCATCGCTTAGCTGTTCTGTGCGACTTTGATCGACAAGGGCGTTCACCAGTCGCCTCGGCTGGCGCAGATAATGTTGAATGGGAACCCGTTCCTCTGGTACGGCGATCTCAACGGATTGGGAAGAATTAAAGCGGGTATACATGAGAAAATATCAAAATATAGGATTCCTAAGCATATCTTAATAAACTATCACCTTTTTTAAGGTGACATAAGTTGCCCCCTAAGTCGTGTACCCAGCAATGTCATCCGAGAAATCACTGATAAAAGCTTTCGGGACATCGCTAATTTTTCATCATACTTCCTAGCTGATGAGAGTCAAGCAAACATTTGTAACCTAAAATTGCCTCTAAATGAAAATTTCGTTAGCGAAGCCCTCGAAGAGGATCGCACATCTCGGCCCTGTGGGTACAAATGCAGAAACAGCGGCTCTAGCTTATGTCAATTGGTTGAGCCTGAATACTAACTTGGAATGCACCCTGTGTCCTTATTCCACCATTTCTCAAGCGCTAGAGGCATCTGCCGTAGGGCAGGTTGACTATTCAGTGGTGCCCGTCGAAAATTCGATCGAAGGCAGCGTGACTGTCACCTTAGATACACTGTGGCGACTCGATCAACTCCGCATTCAACACGCCTTAGTTTTGCCAATTTCCCACGCCCTAGTGTCTAATGCCAAAAATTTTAACGAGATTCAAAAAGTTTACTCTCATCCGCAAGCGCTAGCTCAGTGTCAGGTATGGTTGGGGCAGTTTATTCCCTCAGCTCAATTAATTCCCGCCAACTCAACCACGGAAGCATTGCAATATCTGGAAGATACAAATGTAGCAGCGATATCTTCGCCAAGAGCGGCTGAACTTTACAATTTGCCAGTGTTAGCTCACCCCATTAATGATTATCCCGATAATTACACTCGCTTTTGGGTACTCAGCAGGAGTGGCGGAGAAATCGGAAACGTTGAATCAGGGGCTCGCTCATCCATTAAATCCATTACACAATCTGCTCCTGAGTTGATCCTCGATGCTTCACCGTCTAATTGCACCCATACCTCACTAGCTTTTAGCGTACCTGCCAATATGCCGGGAGCACTGGTAAAACCTTTGCAAGTATTTGCCAGTCGCGGTATTAATTTAAGTCGGATTGAATCTAGACCGACTAAAAGATCGCTTGGAGAATATATTTTCTTTATGGACGTTGAAGCTAACGCCTGCCAAGCATTTGTTCTATCGGCACTCGAAGAATTAAAAAATCACACAGAAACTTTAAAAATCTTTGGTTGCTACAATGTACTGTCAGTAGTATAATTTTCTTTTATGTAGTATACTTTTTCAGTCAAGCTTAGGAGGCGGGTGAGATGAATGCTGATGAACTTCTCAAGCGATACGCAGCCGGAGAAAGAAATTTTCATGAAACAAACTTGAAAGAGGCTTCTTTGCGAGAAGCTTTCCTAATTCATATTAATCTAGCCTGTGCGAATCTCAAGGAAATAAATTTTGCCCTGGCCAACTTAAGGGGGGCAAACTTAATAGGTGCCAAGCTCAAGAATGCCTGTCTGGTGATGACCAACCTAAATGGAGCTAACCTGAGCGGAGTCGATCTAACTTTCGCAAGATTAACAGGAGCTGACCTGATTGAAGCAAACTTGGAAAACGCCAACTTGAGCGACACCAAAATGATAGGTGTTAATTTGAGCGGAGCAAACTTGCAAAACGCCAACTTGATGGAAGCGAACCTCCTAGATGCTTGCTTGGACAATACAAACCTCGAAGAAGCCAATCTAAGCGAGGCTAAACTGCGGGGTTCGAGTCTGATAAAAGCCAACTTGAGAAACGCTTTTTTGTGTGAAAGTAACCTTGAGGGCGCCGATTTGAGAGAAGCTGATTTGAGGGGTGCTAATTTGAGCGGGGCATTTTTGTGCGGTGCTAATCTGGAGGGAGCTAAGCTAGATGAGGCAATTTTAAGTGGGGCTATACATTTTTGCGTCAGACAAGTTTGAACTCACGCAATATATAACCGGAGAACCCGACAACTAAGGACTAAAAAATATACTATTGACTTGGCTGAAAGTGAAGTCTATTTGCTGCTGTACCTTAGCAAAATGAAGCTGCATCTTGAGGATCTCTTTCTTGGAATTAGCTTGAGCAATCTTACTTTCCAAAGCCAGCAAGTTGCGGTTGAGATTTTCTACTCGCACAGTTTGGTAGTCTAAGTCAATTTTTAGTTCTGCAGCCTGATCGAATTGAACCTGCTGGCGAACCACGGCGAGGCGGGCGGAATTTTCATCCTGTGTCTGAAGAGCTAGCAAAGCTCGCTGCTGCCACTGGTTGGCTTGAGATTCAGCTTGATTGTACAGCCACTGAATCCGCAGTTGGGCGGAAATCGCAATGCCCACAGCCTGACGCAGTTCTTTGAGAGGTTCCTGAATTTCTAAGATTAATAGTTCCCAAAGATTCATCAGTTCGCTGGTAAATTCTTCGCGTTCTACAGAGGCTACCAGTGCTTCTAATAACAACAAATTTGGTTGCATTTGCTGCGTAATTGTCTCAAATATTAACTGTGCTTCGGACATTTGCCGATCGTAATTTTTTTCGGAGACTGCACCGGATGAGTGCTTTAATATTTTTTCAGTGCTGTCTAACTCAGCTTCTGCATCTGAACTTGAAGCTACAAAGGCCTGTAATTTTTCGCGGGCGATCGAATTCAGCCTTTGTCGAAGCAAATCGCAGGCCGCCCGCTGCACAGTCCCTGTTTCGCTTTGACAAATCTTGATGACTATTTTTAAGCCAGCATCGCCGTAATTCAAGGTCTCTCTCAGGGCGGCGATTCGATGTTCATTGACAGAACTAGACAGCCGATGTTTAACTCCTGCTAGTCCGCCGAGCACTACACCGCCCACAGGAGGTGGCAGTTGACCGCCTCTAACTGCATCGTATGGTTTCGGTTGGTCGTGATTGTCTAACACAAGCATTTACTGCTATAAGGAACCTATCCGAACCTGTTTGAAGTTAAGAATTAAACAGATACCTGTTCCAAAAAAGAATGGAACTGTAGGCCATCTCCAAACCCTTAGTTCAATAACTCATTCCCAATCGAAAATCAAAAATAAAAAATCGAAAATCGAATGATTTGTGTGTAATTCTTTCTTCAATGCAGGTCAAACCGATCGTGCTTTTTCCTATGCAAATTGGCTACTTGAGGGTATCTTTAAGTACAGTCCTCGCTGCCAAGTGATTGCGAGTAGAAGTCAAAATTTCGGTTTCGCGTTCCAATCTCGCAGCAGTATCTTGCAATTCTAAAAGAGTTTGCTGTTCTGTCGCTGCGCCGTAAAGGTAGCTGGCTACCCAATAGGACAATTCTGTGGGCAAACTGGGAATGTCTTCCGGCAGGTCGATCGGCTGATCCATCAATTTACTGGAGAGGCGAACTACATCTCTCAGCAGTTGTTCGACATCTTTTCCCAAAGGTCTGAGGTCTTGTTGCGGCGGTGCGTCTTCGATCCATTCTACTAGACCGACTAAATAGGGTTTTTCGCGAACGGCGTCGAGCACTCGGAACCGCTGCTGGCCGAGAGTCATAATTTTCATGCGATCGTCCGGCAGGCGTTGGCAGTGAATCACTTCGGCGCAACAGCCAACGGCAGAGACTTTGTTTTGGTTGGGATCCCACATTAGTACACCGAAACGCCGATCGCCTTCCAGAATCGTATTCATCATGATTCGATAGCGAAACTCGAAGATTTGCAGTGGGAGTGGTCTACCTGGAAATAGAACCACTTCCGGCAACGGAAATAAGGGGAGTTCGCGAACTGCTACAGAGGAAGAGGATGCCATTGTCGCTCAAAAGTGACGGTACTTGCGCTTATTTTTCTTACTTTAACTGATTAAAGGCAATTCCGGGCGGGGTGAGGGGCGATCGGGGGGAAATGCGACGCGGGCGATCGCTATCACAGATCAGAGTGATTACGATCACCCTACTACTACGGTCTTAACTATGATAGAGTAGATTTTGTGTCGTTAATACACGATTTTTCCTAAAAAAGCAACTTTCTATCGGCAGATTTTATGCGCGACGTGAGACAACAAACAGGACTGACTCAATAGCAGTTTCCCGCACGTCTCGGTGTGGTGTTCTCTAACCTGAACAATTGGGAGAACGGACTGGCCACGCCTTCCTCGCGGGCGATGCTGAAAATCGAGCCGTAGACCCAGCAGTTAGGAGATTTGGGGCAGAAGTTGTTGGAACGGTTCAGGTTAGTTGTGACGGAACAACTTAATTATTTCTAATAAAAAAAATTAGAACAGAGTGCAAGTTTGATTTTTCTCAATTTACAAATCACCCGAAAAAACACGGGTTCCTAATTAACATGATTAATTCCAACATCCAAAAGGCGATTCTTTTCATCGATGCTAAAATTGCCGATTATCAAACATTGGCAGCAGGAGTAGAAGCAGGAACAGAAGTAATTATTCTTGACGCTACAAAAGATGGCATTAGCCACATTACTGAAGAACTTGCTAATCGTCGCGATATTACGGGAGTGCATATTGTTTCCCACGGTGCGCCCGGTTGCGTGTATTTGGGAAATGCCCAACTCAGCCTAGATACTCTGAGCAAGTATGCCCAACAACTGAAACAGTGGTTTGTAGCCCGTGAAAGTGCACCATCGAGCTTGTTTCTTTATGGCTGTCAAGTCGCCGCAGGAGATGCTGGTACAGAATTTCTAGCCAAATTACGGACTTTGATTGGCGCAAATATTGCGGCCTCAGCTAACTTAACGGGTAATGCTGCATTGGGAGGAAACTGGGAGTTAGAAGTAGCTCTAGGAGAAGGTAAGTTTGCCTCTGCGTTTAATTCAGAAATAATGGCAGCATATCCGGCTGTATTATTAACCTATGCGACTTGGGACGAACTAGACACCGCCCTAAAAGCACAAAACATCAGCATATCTGAAGTTGCCAAAAAAGCCTTACAAGATATCCTCGCTACTTTAAAGCCATTAACTTTTGAGATTCGAGCGGATTCAATTACAGCCACTTATAACGGTGCTGGCTCTCTAGCAGATATATTGAAATCTGTGGGAGTTCCTACCACTACAGCAAGTCCGATATTAACCGGGTCAATCAACAATCCCAGCTTAATCATAGGCGCTTTAAACACCGACCAGCCAACTTATAAATTTACTGGAACCGTCAGTGAAAAACAAGTAGAATTTGGCGTAACTAAAGACAAGGTAACAGCTAAATATACGGGTGATATTTCTTTAGCTGACCTGCTGAAAACTGTTGGAGTGACCGACACCCAAGGGAGTGCGATATTAACAGGCTCTATAACCGCTCCCAGCTTGACAGTGGACACCAGCAAGCCCACTACCGCTTATAGCTTCTCTGGAGCAATCAGCGGCAAAACCGTAACATTTGATTATCAAAAGGGTCAAGCTTTAAAAGTCACTTATACAGGGGACGTATCTCTAGCTGACCTGTTGAAAACTGTTGGCGTGACCGACACCCAAGAAAGTGCGATATTAACAGGCTCTATAACCGCTCCCAGCTTGACAGTGGACACCAGCAAGCCCACTACCGCTTATAGCTT
>NZ_JAUBTU010000172.1:0-4006 GCF_036705085.1 Microcoleus sp. B6-A1 | reverse complement strand
CTTGTTTCATCTGTAGAAAAAATTCTTAAAGAATTTGGAGATAATTATGTAATTAATTTTGCTTAACTACTTATCGGAGCGAAAGGTGCAACTGGTGCAACTGGTGCTCAGGGTGTTGCTGGCCCTAAAGGTGATGTCGGCGCAACTGGCGCAACTGGCCCTCAAGGAATTCAAGGCGTTGCGGGTACACCGGGCCCGATCGGAGCCACAGGAGCCACCGGGCCAGCAGGGCCAGCCGGAATTGTTTGGTCAGCACCAATTTCTTTGCCTTTATCGTGGAACGTAACAGGCAACGTAACTTATCAAACCTGTGGCAAATTGGTTCGACTTAACGTAGATGTGCTTATCCAATACGCCAACATTTCCGGCATGATTATCTGTGGAAATATGCCAGCCAATGTCTTTAACACCTGGTTCCATTCTACAGCAATGATTTTCAAGCCTGACTTAACAATTGCTGCTACTGGTCAATGGGGTTTGATGAGATTCCAACCAAATAACCGAGACTTAGCGTTGATGTTTGACAAGATCGTGAACGAACAAGTCCGATGCGTCAGCAATTTCATCATGGCAGTTAACTAAGAAAAACCATGACTTTTGTTGCAGAAGTTCCTAATACTTACAATCCAGCTAAAGAATACATGGTTGGATTTTGGTTAAGCACTCCTAAACTCAACGGAGTTCGTTGTATTTACACACGCGACGGCATTTCACGCGGATTAAGAAGCCAGACTTTGACTACGCGATTTGTAGGACTCGATCGACTTGAGTTAGCCTGTCGCAGTCTCTGTGATGCTAACCATTTGTCTTTCATCGACGGTGAGTTGTTCCTTCCTGGTAGAAGTTTTCAGGAACTTACGGTATTAGTTCGCGATCGAAATACATACAACCTTGATGATAAATTTGCTGTTGAATTCCGAGTTTCTGCTGTTGGTTCGGCAACCAATCACGCCCTAACAGCCCAACAAATGATGAATCTCATGCAACAAATTATTCCGACACAGGGAATGATTAGTTTGATTCCTCAAAAACTCATTCGCAATACACCTCTAGGCGTTCTGGATGAAGCAACCACCGTTCTCAATGCTGGAGGAACTGAAGGAATCATCCTCAGAAATCTGGATTCAGTTTATTCTGGGGTGCGCTCGGACAATCTTCTCAAAGTCAAGGGAATTACCAGTGAAATCTTTACTGTCGTTGGGTTTACACAAAATCCAATAGTGGGTTACGTCAGTTATATGTCAGTTGAAAGAACAGTGGATGGAGTTAATAAAGTTTCCCGTGTTTATGGTTTGAACGATGAAGAGGAACAGGATTTGTGGATGAACAGAGATTCTTATATCGGCAAACAAGTTCAAATAGTTTACATGGGAGTAACTGCTACTGGTAATCTCCGAAGCCCTGCTTTGGGTCGATTTGTTGAGTAAGGAAAAAAGTCATGTTATTACAATTAGCAAATACTTACAGTCCCACCAAAAACTATGGTGTTGCTGAATGGCTCAGTAGCCCCAAACTGGATGGAGTGCGCTGTCTGTACGAAAACCCGACCAGTGGATTGAGGAGTCGATCGGGCAAAACTAGATATTCAGGATTGACCGAAATTGAGCAAAGCTGTGAAAGCATCCGGGTAGCCAACAATTTGTCTTTCATTGACGGTGAGTTGTACATTCCCGGAGAACCTTTTGATAGAATTTCTGGGATTGTCCGCTCGACGAAAACTACAGCAACTGTTGTCGAAGGGAAACAGAGGGTAGAATTTCGCATTTTCGCGATCGGCTTTACTCAATATCCGAACATCCTAGCAGCAGACGAATATAGCCAGGTTCAGCAAATCTTTCCGGGAATGGGAAAAGTTAGCTACGTTCCTCAGAAGTTGATTGAAAATAAGCCTTTGGTTATCCAAGCTGAAGCAGATTTTGTCAAGAGTTCGGGACAATCGGCTGAAGGGATAATGTTGAGGAATCCGAACTCAGTTTATTTTCAGGGTCGATCGATCGCACTTTTGAAAGTCAAGAATTTTGTGAAAGACCGTTTGCCAGTTACGGGGTTTACTAAAGGTTCAGGGAAATATTCTGCGTCGTTGGGCAATCTATTAGTTGGCGGCAATCTCAACGAGCGAATTGTCAAAGCCAGAGTCGGGACTGGATTTACGGATGCTGAGCGATCGACTATCTGGGCTAACCAAGCTAATTATATGGGCAGAATAGTCGAGGTCATCCATCTTGGGATTACTGCTACTGGAGCTTTGAGACATCCTGTTTTTTCTGCTTTTGTTTAAACTTCTTAGCAATTGTTAGAAATTTTTAGAAACAAGAAACATGAAAAAAACCTGAGAACGGGTGCAGTCACTCAGGTTTTTTTGTGCAGTTCGTCGCCAATATAGTTTAACGAAAACTACTATTATTGAACCAGCCCTACGAGTTCAGGAATGCTGCCTGCTAGTTTCCAGCCAGTAGCAACGGAGTAAATTGGAGTATTTGCACCAACTCCCCAATTAGACAGTTCATTGCTGGGAACTTCGATAAAGCTACCATCTGGGGCTTTGATTTGCCAGATAATTGGTGGTGCCGAAGGAGTAAGCAATTCCGCTGGAATTGGAGGAGGCAAAACAGGAGCTACCGGAGCTGCTGTGATAGTTGCTGCGGGAGCTGCTACCGGAGCTGCTGTGGGAGCTGCTGTGGGAGCTGGAGTCAGTACAGGGGTTGCTACAGGAGGTGTTACTGAAGTTGTTTCAGTCGAAGTTTCAGTCGAAGTTTCAGAAGCAATTGCACTGGCATAAACCCTTTCAAGGAACTTCTTGTCAAACTTGATTTTCGGTCGGCGAGTAGGCTTGTAAGTGGTTAGTTGACCTGTTCTGGGGTTTCGTCCTTCCCGTTCTGGTTTTTCAATCAATGAGAAAGTGCCAAACCCTTCGATTTTGATATCCTTTCCGCTTTCGAGAGAAGCTACGACACTGGAGATAACTTCTCCAAATGGGACATTTTCAACAACTGAAGTCATAATTCAAAATTGGGATTGAGATAAATGCTTGATTTGATTATGCCTTAATTATTTTAAAAGCACAATAAATCAGACAAATTATTACTCATTTTTACGCATGAAATGGGCATGAAATTGGTAGTATTTACCACTTGTCGTAAATACCACTCATAATTAATTAGGTGGCAAACCAAAATCTTCCGGGCTATAAAGACCTGCGGGCATTTTGCCATTTAAGAAATCAATCTGTTCTTGAGTCATGGATTGATTGAATAAACGAGCGGTTTTGGTAATAGTTCTACCCGCTTCATCCATGTATTTGCCATCTGTGTAAATCCGCATTTCACGAGTTTCACCGATCGCAACTTTACTTCGATATTTTTCGCCAACCCATCCAAGGGGGAAGTAACCGATATTTTTGGTACTTTCGGGAAAGCGCATATCGATCGCTAATTCCATCCGTGCGGCTTGCTGACCCACAGCAGGTTTCATCCGCTGAACAATGCGGATGAGTACATTTTGTCCAGTCCATTCACCTCGGCTCCAGACATTGGGTTCTTGTTTGTGAACGTTAAAGACGTTGAAATACGACAAGGTATCAGGGTTTTCTTGCAATTCAGTCACGATTTCTTCTCTAAATAGGTTAAACACCAGCGCTCCGGTGCTCAGCTCTCCGGCTCCGGTATGAACAGCGCGCCAGTAAGCAGCAGCCCAGGATTTATCGGTGTAGGGCTGACCGTTAGCATCGGCAAATTGTTCAAGTGCTGACTCTTTGAGAGCTTGATATTTGGCAGAAACCTCGCGGATTTTGGTAGTATCGCCATCATTTTGCTCTTTCCAGGCGATCGCACCTTGCATTTCTCTTGCATATCCTTTGCGCTGTTCAAATGCAAAATCGAGCTGTTCTTTGGTAACTTCAACTCCCACAAAAAGTGCATTCTCAAAAGAGTTGATAAGTAGTTAAACAAAATTAATTACATAAATAACTAATATGATATAATAAGAATATTAAGTATATTTAAAGAGG
>NZ_JAUBTU010000031.1:0-74578 GCF_036705085.1 Microcoleus sp. B6-A1 | reverse complement strand
TCCCGCCCGTCCAAAAAGGACGGGCGGGACGCCCATCCCACTTTCAAGAGTGGAAGTTATTTAATTCTCATTCCTAAACACAGAGCTTGGTTTAAATTTGTTCTTCCCCTTGATTAAAACGCTGCATTCCTTGATTTTCCTCTACGCGCACAATAGCATCTTTGGGAATATTGAGGATGCCTGTAAATGAATTTTGGCTTACTTTGAAAGCTTCTTCCTTATTTTTGTACTCAGCAAGTTCGCGCTGTAAATTGTCAATTGTCTCTTGAAACCGAGCGGCTTGTCTGAGCATTTCTTGTTCTGAAAAGTCCAGCAATTGAATCAGATTAGCCACTTGATATTCAAGTAATTGGGTTTCGGCAAGATTGTTATTAGTAACAAAAATTTTAGAAGTTTCTGAATAGTCAAAAACACTTTTTTTTTCGGGCATGGATAATGCAGTTTTGACACTAAGTGCCAAATCTTTAAACATTTCAGCCGTGCTTTGGGGAATTTTAACTTTCAGGAACATCACTACCGCAAACACACTTCCTGACGGCAGAAGTCCCCCAAATCCCAATACCGACTTGACTTGGTAGGGGATAATTAAAGAATTTTGCTCAGGAATAAAGGGGCTGCCTTTTGCCTCTGATACGTGAAAAATATTTAATACAGCGGGCTCTAATTGCAGGAACCTTTCTCGCTCAATTCCGAGGAATGTAGGAATGTCTAAACCAAACTGCCGGATTATTTCCGAAATCGCCGGCATTTGAGCCACTAATTTGGTGCTAACTAATGGAATAGCTGTATTTTCTGCTGCTGTGTGCCGAGAATTCCACTGAGGTTCTGTGCCTGCGGCTGCTAGCAGAGTCCAACATTTCATGTCGGCGGCGGGGGAATTGCCCTTCATCAAGCGGCGCGCGGATTGTTGCAATGAGTCTTCTAATTCCCCGTAGGGATGAGTTTTGAACAAACGCACTAAGGCACAGGTATTTTCTCCAGTTTGCGAATCGCAAAAATGTCGGTAAATATAGTTAACAATCTTCTGGCTGCTGGCTTCCATACTAGCAGTATTTCTACCTAAATGGCGCAGGACTAAGCTGCATTTCGCCATGTCTTGCGGGGTAAATAAGGTAATATCGTACATTAAAAAATGCTCTCCAAGAGCTCAAACACTGTTTTTCATTTATCGTTAAGGCCGCTAAGCCATCCGGAATCCTACTGAGAGTTTTGAAGAAAGTGTTATATCAAATCCGGTAGCATCGGAATTATTCCTCTCTGTATTCTCTCCCTCTGCGTTCTCTGCGCCCTCTGCGGTTAAATCATTCCGATACAACCGGAAACGATATTAGTTAAAATATGTAGAAAATTTGCCCGCCAAATGCAGCGGTTGTATGCCAGGATACAGAAATTAAGATTAAAAAAAAATCTATCCCCTAGGGTAGGCCACAAGGACAGAAAAGCCGATGTATAATTTATGGAATAATTTTTTACGATGACTCGCCCATAGGAATTAAAGAAACAAGGTTTTTCAGCGGATATGCCTCGCGTTGTATTGGGCATTTTCGTAGATAAAAGTCGGTTTCTGGGTCAGCCATATTCACAGAAATCCTAGAAACTCAAGCTGCAATTTTTGTGGTGGCCGATCGCACGCCGATGTCGAAACTTGGTAAAATTTCGTCAGTCTTGGACGCAGAAACCGGGTTTGGCGACAGAGAAAAAACCCGGTTTCTTTGTTTTGGCTAACTAGATGGTGTGTTCAAAACTTTTAACCACGCCAAACAACTCTACTCAACAGGTTGAGACTTTGCTTCCAGGGCATCTTTAGCAGACAATCCCTGATCTTGAACGCCAAAATACCACAAACTAGCAGCTGCTTCGGCACGAGTGACTGATTTCTTCGGCTGAAACAGAGTAGTAAAACCAAAAACCCGGCGAATATTCGCCAAATCTCCATTGTTAAAATCAGCTAAAACTGCCCGCGACGCCTGGGAATCAATCTTAGAAGCATCTTGAAAACCCCACTTTTCTTTCACCCCGTCAATGTTAGCTGTCGGCAAAACTTGACGACTATCTAAAGGCACTTTCCAGAGAATCATTGTTTCGCGAGTTAAAGGTGCATCCGGGCGAAATTTCACATCTTTAGTTTCTCCAGAAAGCGAACTCGGAATTACACCGGCTTCTGCTAAACCTTGAATTGCTGAAAAATCGGGATCAGTTTTGGGTACGTCAGAAAAAGCTGGTTCGCTAGAGTCTACTGCTAATCTAATTTGTTTGGCTTGACGGCTAGCATAAATCTGATTGTTAGCTGCTACTAACCAGCGGGCGTATTCGCGGCGAGTGACAATTTTGTTGGGTTTGGCTAAACTGCTGGCAGTTTCTAAATTAGCGCTTTCTGTAGTTCGCACTTTCAGCACTTCCAACTGACTTAAATCTGCCACAAACTGTCGCAACTGTTGAGGAATTTGGGTGTCTAGTTGGCTAACGTTTGCTGATTTGGGTGAGGCGGATGGTGTTGGAGTAGTTCCCTCTGAATTAGAGGGAGTTGGTGAAGCGGTTGGAGATGCGCTAGACTCGGAATTGTTAGGTTGGGGACTGGCGGCAATTTCTGGGCTTTCTTTGCTGTAGTCGATCGCAAATTCTGTAGAACCTCCTACTTTCTGAGTAGGAGAAAGCGACACTGTTACCCGCAAATTATCTCGCGTTGCTACCAAAGAACCTTGTCCCTCGGCGGTGGGGCGGCTGACTATTTCCCAGTTGCGACGCCCAAACTCTGTAGAGTAAAAGTTCCCAACGGAATTAACAGGATCTGTGCTTTCCCAGCGCAGCCGCACATTTTTTGGCGACGGATCTGTTTCCCCACTAACTTCGATTAACTCAGCATTAGGATAGAGTGGAATCTCTGTCGGGAAATCGGGAGGAAGTTTGGCGGTAGAGTTTGTCTCAATAGCTGTCGCTGGTGGCGGGGAAGAGAAAACTACTGGATTTTGTTTTAATTTCGGATCGGCGGCTAATGATTCTTCGAGTGCCTTGCTGTTGGGGCTGTTTGCACAACCTGTGACAGCAGCCAGTAGACACACAGCCAGCCAAGTATTTACAGCAGCGAGTATATTGGTTTTATTGGTTTTAGTGATTTTAGATCGGCCTTGAGAGTTGCCTCGCCGTTGAGTAAATATAATATTCAGCATAAATCCCCCCTTTGCGGATATATTTCTAGGCTAGCGCAGATCGATCGGGCATATATAATTTTTACCCAAATGAAATTTCTGTATTTACTTCTAGTTACTGCTACATTACTTTCATACCCTGTCAAGTTTGCCCGTCCCGCTGCATCTCAACCATCCCCGCTGCGGACAGCCATTCAGACGCCAGAGTGGCAGCCATTTTGCTCGGCGATGGGTCAGTTTGCGATCGATATGCCCGCAAATCCCAAAATTAATTCTGAAACTTTTTCAAATCAAATTATTGCTCATACATACCGATCAAACTTAAAAAACAAAGAAACTTATTTGCTTCAATACTTTGACCTTGATTTTCGGCTGAGGAACAATAATATCAATAATATCAGAATTACTTTAAATAATGCCGTTGATTTTTTCGTCGTGGCAGCGAATGCTAAAGTCTTGCAAGTGCGGGATATTTCCCTCGGAGGCTATCCCGGAAAAGAATTTGAGTTTCAGCCGCTTTCTCCCACGGAACCTATAGGTGTAGGTCAAGTTTTTTTGGTGGAAACGCGCGTTTACGGGCTGGTTGCCACTACCCCAGAACCAGAAAATGCTCAAAAATTTCTCGACTCTTTTCGTTTGTTTTGAAGCAGGAAGTTTTACAATGAGTTGTGTAGGGAATTTAACAGATTTAACGCATAAATGTTGAGGGAATAAGCTACAGGTTGCAGGGAAGAGAGAAAAATTAGTTGGGAGTGGCGAGCAAATTTATTAATAAAACTTACGCTTTTCAACTTGGTGTCTAGGAAAATATTTGCCTGGGGAACAAAAAAGGCGGGTTCAAACTGGTTTCTGAGTAATAATGTGGTCAGAACTAAATTACGCTAAATTTGACTTAAGACCTTATTTTATTTTTTGTACTCTATCTAACGACATAGATAAATTTTACACCCGTGGAGCGATGTAGATACTTGCTGAAGTTTATATATTTAATATAAGGATTTTTAAAGCGCAGAAAGCACAAACCAGAAAGCACAAACCAGAAAGCACAAACTAAATATGCTGTCTTGCTCCATCTGGCTCCCATCTGGCTCAACCAAGTCAGCCTCATTGAAAGCTTACCCGGAGGGTATTAACCTATTATGAACAAACTAACACCAATTCTCCTCAGCGGCATCCTATTATTTGGAGGTGCTGCTTGCAGCGACGGGGCTAAAACTAGCGCTGATGCTCCTAATTCTGCCACAGGAAATACCAGCAGCCCACCCGCAGCCGGTACAGTTCAAGAAACTCAGGGTGACGCCACTAGCCAGATTCGCCAAAACCAAGCAAATTCTGATATCAGGGCCAGAGAACAGCGCAACAATGTGACGGGTGGCGATGCCATCAGAGCTGATAGCGACCTGCAAAGTGAAGTGCGGTCTAAGTTAGAAGTAAACATCACTAAAGGTCAGCTAACTGTTGAGGCAAAAGATGGGCTTGTCACCGTAGGTGGCACAGTTCCCAATCAAACTGATTTAGCTAAAATTGAGCCGCTAGCTAAAGAGATTAAGGGTGTCAAAGATGTGAATGTTACGGCTGTTGTCGCCCCCGCTGCACCTGCATCGCCTAGCAGCAATCAATAAATTAGCAGGAAGAATTCCGAGGGAAAGAAGGAAGAAGGATGTAGTTATCTAGGAGAGAAGTCTGAGGGAAGACGGTAAAGTTGGGCATTGTAAGATTGCTTTCGGAGGGGCTCGCAACGCTTAGGTAACTCTCTAGGGAGCGCGGGGTTTTAAGTGAAAGAGTTTAAATTGAATTTTAAATTGACGCACTCAAAACTCGCGCAATACCTGCAACTTTCCCTTCCCAATTTCCGATTTCTCATCCCGGAGAATTAGTGGGAAACCAACCTGAAGATAGAGCGGGAAGTTATTCCCACCGACCGATGAAAATTGCTGGGAAAAAATGACTAAATGTGATTGATGGCAGAGCATAAATTCTGTGGTTGTGTAAAAGTAGTATATTTTTCAGGAGAAAAAAAATGGCTTTAGGTCAACACAAGCGAGCTGTAGGAGCATTTTCTAATTACCGAGATACGGAACTAGCCCTGATGGAGCTGCAAAGTACCGGGTTTCCGATGAAT
The DNA here is from genome assembly GCF_036705085.1 of Microcoleus sp. B6-A1. Classification (NCBI taxonomy): domain Bacteria; kingdom Bacillati; phylum Cyanobacteriota; class Cyanophyceae; order Oscillatoriales; family Microcoleaceae; genus Microcoleus; species Microcoleus sp. B6-A1. The sequence continues at coordinate 69,310 of NZ_JAUBTU010000031.1, read as the reverse complement.
AAAGTTTCGGTAGTTGGCGAAAATCTCGATCGCAGCGAAATTGCGGGCGCTAGCACTGGTACTGGTAAGGGTACCGACGACAAAGTGGGCGGCGGTGCAAAAGCAGGCGCGACAGCGGGAGTCGTGACGGGTGGTTTGATTGGGTTACTCGGAAGCATTGGAGCGCTAGCGATTCCGGGAGTTGGCCCGGTGATGGCGGGGGGTGCGATCGCAACTCTGCTGGCAGATACTGTAATCGGAGGCGCGATTGGGGCGGCAGCCGGCGGTTTGGTAGGCGGTTTGGTCGGTTTGGGAGTTCCCGAAGATAAAGCTAAAGCTTATAACGATCGCGTCTCGCGCGGAGAATATTTGGTATTCGTAGAAGGAACAGATGCCGAACTTGCCACAGCCGAAGGAATTATGACCGTGCGGGGCATTCAGGATTGGGGCATTTACGATGTGCCTGCAGACACTGGCCGCAGAGCTTCGGGTCGCCAGAAGCGCGCCGTGGGAGTATTTTCAACCCGCCGCGAGACGGAACACGCACTGGGAGAACTGAGAACTGCCGGTTTCGACATGAATCGGGTTTCGGTGATCGCTAAGGATGCTGAGTCTAAAGGCGACATCGCAGGCATTGACGTGCACGACAGCGCGGACAACAAATCCGATGAAGGGGCCACAAAGGGCGCACTCACAGGTGGTACTTTGGGCGGTTTGACAGGTTTGTTGGTAGGTCTGGGCCTAGTGGCAATTCCGGGAATCGGGCCGATTATGCTGGCAGGAGCCTCAGCTACGGCGATCGCCACTACACTAGCCGGTACGGCTTTGGGTGCGGCAGCAGGCGGCTTGATCGGAGCTTTAGTCGGTATGGGAATTCCCGAAGAGGAAGCTAAAGCATACAACGATCGCGTGGCGAGAGGAGATTACTTGGTACTGGTTGACGGCAGCGAAGCAGAAGTCGCTAAAGCTGAAACCATTTTGAGCCGCGGAGGTATTCAACATTGGAACACCTACGACTATAATCCCAGCGTCGATAGTGCTCGCGCTGATTACGGCGCACCTGGCACTCCGGGCGTTGATACTACCGCTGGTGTTTACGATCCAACTTATGGCACTACCGGCCGCCCTCTGATTTAATAATTGAGAGTTTGTTTGGGTATTGTTTCTAGTTTCTGCACAGTAGTTGCACTCGCGCGATCGGATTGTGGAAAGCGAGCCAACCAACAGGGGCGAGCTAGCGGTTTTACGCTTCGTCGGTAAAATTATCTCAAAAGTCGGCTTTTTCTCTGAAAGCCGGCTTTTGTTTTGTTCTGGAAACTTAAAAAAGCCACCTGTCAAAAGTTTAATTTTGATTAGGGGCCCAGTCCGTGATCTGGGCTTTGGGCAGGAGGATCGATCGGCTCCCTTAATTTTTATACCCTAAATTGGCAGTGTTTTTTTACTCTGTAACACTCACTACAGCTCGATTGCCCACCCCGCAGTATTATCAAATTTGATGACATAAATTACAGCAGATATTGCCCAGTTAGTCAAAGAGCGACTATCTTTAATTATGGGGTGGGTAATTTCACCAACTTATACAGGTGAAGTAGCCCGTCCCGCGCGCCCAGAAATGCCTGCGGTGGTCGGCAAATATTAGAATAGTAATAATTGTCGGAGCCTTCGGGCAAGACTTAGGCCGGTCATTAGTTGGCTGTAGCAGCCGAATTGCCGTTGGCAAGACCTGCTACAGGAATACAGTTTTTCTGGGAATGCCTCAGCGAAACATTTGAGAAGCCCAGGAACAGCTTTTATGTCCGGGAGCGCGTCTGGTGTCCGGTGTTCTGTTAATTAGAACCGCAAGCGCTCATGGATCGAGTAAAGATTGACAGCAAGCACAGCAGCGCGGGAGCACAATGGCTCGCGGCGTCTTTTTTCGCGAAATCTCAGGCTCAGGGCAGCGTATTGTTTGCTTGGCCTGCGACTCGCTCAGCACTCCGAGGGAAACAGCCTTCCTGTTGGATTTCACTGGCGCGCAGCCCAGTGGGGGGAGGTGAAATTAGCTGAGCTGACCGAGCTCTGCTTTCATGGGCGATCGAAGATAGAAGGCACTTATGTAGAAGGCATTTGGGGTTGAAGCTCCGATATCTTGTTTCTTGATTGCACGAATAAATTCGATCGCCAGTACCAGCAATTTTTCCGGTCAGAATGCGGCGCGGATGCCGCCAGCAATACCCCAAATATTGGATCGATCTTGTCAAGGTCGATCGACAACTTCTCGGTATTTTGGTAAATAGTTAGCAGGTAATACTTAGTGATTAGCAGTTAGTATAAATACAACTAACCATTAACAACTAACATCAACCGCCAACTAATTACTAGAAAAATAAGGCTTACAGGGCTTACACGGGGCGAGAAACTCGGTTTCTTCATGACTTCCGCGCTGAAAACACCCAGATTCTTTACGAGAAACCGGGTTTTTCGTAAGTTATAACTAGGTGAGCAGGGTGATGCTAGGAATCAAGCAGTTTTGACAATTGTTAATGTGGCAGTATTGTTGTAACAAGTTACTGCCAAACACGATAGTACAAATTTTCAGACAACATAGAACATCGAGAAATTAAGGAAACTCACTCAATTTTTTTATGAATTTCACTGAACTTTTAAGTGCCGATGAACTTTTAATTAGACATAGAAACGGGGAACGAGATTTTCGAGGTACTAACCTCATTGCAGCTCATTTGAGTGAAGCTAATCTCAGTCGAACAAATTTGAGCAACGCTAATTTGAAAGGTGCCAACTTAATTAGAAGCAAACTAATTGGAGCTAATTTAAACGGCGCCGACTTGAGCGGGGCTAATTTGTCTAAGGCGAAATTAATTGAAGCTAACCTCGGAAGTTCTAGTTTAACTGGAACTGTGGCGATCGCCGCAGATTTTAGCGGGGCAAATCTCAGCGGAGCAATATTGTCTCAGGCTGACTTGAGCAAAGCTGTGATGACGGGAGCGAGTTTAGTAGGAGCTTGTTTGCTAAGCGGCTCAAAACTAACTGAGGCTAATTTGAGCGGGGCGACGCTGAGCCGAGCAATTATGAGCGGGGTTGATTTAAGCAGAGCAAATCTGACTAGAGCGATTCTCAGCGAGGTAGATTTGAACGGGGCGAACCTGAGCGGAGCAACTTTAACTCGGGCTTATCTCAATCGCGGAAATCTCAGCGGCGTCAATTTGGTTGGGGCTTCTTTGAGCGAAGCAAGTCTGCGGGAGGCTTCTATTTGCGCTGCTAATTTGAGCGGTGCTGACTTGAGCGGTGCTGACTTGCAATCAGCCAATCTAAATGGCTCTAATTTGAGCGGTGCCGACTTGCAGGGAGCTAATTTGAGTAAAGCAAATTTGAATGGTTTGATTCTGCACAATGCTGATTTGAGGGCTGCGAATTTGAACAAAGCTTCTTTGCGGGGAGCTAATTTGAGCGGTGCGAATTTGTCAGGTGCTAGCTTGCTGGAAGCGGATTTGCGGGGGGCGAATTTGAGTCACGCCAATTTGTCGGGCGCGGGTTTGCTGCTGAGTTCTCTGACAGGGGCGAATTTGACAGGAACTAATTTGTCCGAGGCTAATTTGATTGGGGCGAGCTTGAATGTTGATAATTTGAATGAAGCCGCTTTGGGCGGGGCGATTTTGCCGAATGGAGCTACTCACAGCCGGGATTGATCAGTTGATTAACCATAATTAAGTAGGTCAATCTCAACAAAACCGAACACCGAGAAACCCGATTTTTGTATGGGCGGTGCCCAGAGTGCCGGCCCTTCCGGGTTTCTCGCCTCTCCATCGCCCGGAGCTGATTAAGGCGGTTGAGCTTTAACCCCATTCTACGGAAAGCCGATTTTGGCAGGAAATGCACGAAACATCGATCGCCCCGATCGAACTCCAATCGAACTCAACCTGCACTCGGTCAGGGCCAAAGCGCCCCAAAAAACCCGGTATCCTCGCGCTCATCGCTATTTGGGAAATATTTTGGGAATTTACTTGAAAATTTATGGACACCGTGCTAACATTAAAAGGTTTGAGACTTAAAAATCAATAGAGGTAAAACCCCGCAGAATGAAACAATTGGGAACCCATCTGGTCGCTGATGCTTGGCAGTCTCCTGGAGACCTGCTCAACGATCCTGAACGTATCCGCCGCGCTATTCTCGATGCGATCGAAGCCGGAGGAGCTACTCTCATCGATTTGTGCGTACACCAGTTTAGTCCTCACGGAGTGACAGCTACTGCTACTTTGGCAGAGTCCCATATAGCAATCCATACTTGGCCTGAACACGGTTATTTTGCAGCAGACTTATTTTTCTGCGGAGCCGGCGACCCTCACCGAGCCATGAAGGTGCTACAGACAGCTTTGGAAGCTAAACAGGTAAAACTCACTGAGTTCACGCGCGGTTTCGAGCCCGGGGTGGGCATCCTAGAATCTGCTTGTGAAGAGCAGTATGCGCCTCGTACAGTAGAAACGAGTGCCGCCAGAGGATGATAGCCAATTAGCGTAACTTTCAACATTTTATGCTAGGTTTTGTTTAAAATCCCACGGCTGGAGTCGTGGGATTCTTGTTGGAATTTACTTTTTCATTAATAAAGGGCGGACAACTAAATAACCTGCACCGAAAGCTGCAATCACAATCAGAAAAATCGCGATCGCCAACCACAATCCGCTTAAATCTGAGGTTTTTTTGAGTTGTGATCGCACACGGTAAGGAGTTTCCGGCACCTCTGTAAATAATTTGTCTGGAAGTGGCTGCGGCATCGGGGAGGCTGTTGGCTCCGGTTCCGGTAGTGGGAAGGGGAAAGCCACTGTCTGAGGTGGTTGAGGTATGGCAGAGTTAGTCTGCGAGGTTGCAGGTGTTGGGGGCGGAGGTTGAACGCTGAAATTGAATTTGACTGACGGCATTTGAGGCATCCCTGTCTGGGTGACGCTCTGAGCCGAGTTGACTACTTGCTGTAACTGTTGGGATACTTGAACTACTGTTTCTACTTCTCGCCGCAGTTGTTGATTTTGTTGGACTAATTGCTGATTGTGGGTTTTGAGGGAGTCCACCATCGCTTGGGCTGCTTGCAGCTCTGCCGTGACTTCTCGATAGAGGGAAATTGGTACCGATGGAGAGTAACTATTTGAGTTTTCAGGGGAAGTATTGTCAGATAAGGTAGTATTTTGCATAATTGTAGATGGCGAGGGTGAACTTGTTTTAGTTTAGCCTGAGAGTATTTGCAATTAGATCGATCGCAACACAATTCGTCAAGATATTTGTTACAGATATTGAAGGTAAATTTAATTTAATGTTACAAGTTATTAGTCGATCGCTATGAACAACTACGCACCGGAACAAACTATGTCGCAAAAGTCAAGCACCGAAGAAATGAAATACGGCGAGCGCCAGATTTTGGAAGGGGAGTTAATTACTTTCCCGAATCCGCGAGTCGGGCGGCGCTACTCGATTAACATTACGTTGCCGGAGTTTACTTGCAAATGTCCGTTTTCTGGCTATCCCGATTTTGCGACAATTCACGTTACTTACGTGCCCGACGAGCGGGTGGTAGAGTTAAAAGCGCTGAAACTGTACGTTAACAGTTATCGCGATCGCTACATTTCTCACGAAGAATCGATCAATCAAATTTTAGACGATTTTGTGGCCGCTTGCGCGCCGCTGGAAGCGACGATTAAGGGCGATTTTTCGCCACGCGGGAACGTCCACACCGTGATTGAGGTGTCGCATCAGAAGTAGGTGCAGTCCCTGTGAGTGTCCGCCCGCTTAAACTGTTTTAGCGGGCAGGTATCTCATCGGAGAGAGATTCTAATGACATAAATTGTTTGACATTTAATATTTCAATCAACACCAGTTCTCCGCTGCTAGAATAGTGCAGAATCATGTTTCCTTCCTCTTCGGCATAGGCGATCGGGGCATCGGAAATTTCGATCAGCATCGCATCTACATCAGGGCTATATCTAATCTTTTTCATATCTTGACCTCTTACCAGGATAAGCAGTAATTACTAAAATTTTATCATCATATTCTTGGTAAACTACTCTTAGGACAAGTCCATTCAATCTCTGTTGACAAATAAACTTTCCTTCACCACTTGCTTCTAACTTACTAGGGGTTCTGATAGTTTCAGAAATCAAATCTGTTGATATTGTAAGCCCGCGACTTTCTAGAACCTCTATTTTAAGTAATGCGTGTTAACTGAACTCAATCCTTTTCATCACATTTATTTCCTGTTTAATTATCCGTTTTTTACCTGGTTTAAGGTGCGCCTAGCGCACCCTACGGTTAGCTTTGACTAGCTAGAGAAGTCGGCGCTATTTCGCTCTTTTTTTCCTCTTGTTTCGATTCTGCCAACTTGTCCAAAATCTCCACAACTTCTCTTTCAAAAGTCACCTGAGCGCGATTTGTGCGGCCGCCGACGTATAGTTTGCCGTCCTTTTCCAAAGCCCAAATCTGCGAGTGAGACAGATAGCTCATCAGCACACTAAGCATCAGCAACCCGAAGCCAGTATAAACGATCGGAATGCCCGGATCAGCTTTAATTTGTAATCCCGTACTGCCTACAACTTCGTCAATTGTCAGCATGACTCCGTTAACTTCCACCGCCGTTCCTGCGCGAACTGTAGTTAACAATTTGCCATCCGTACCGTACACTAACATCGTTCCTTGCAAGTCTTTTGCTAGCAAAGAAACTCCCGCACTCAAATCGGGTTTTGTTGGAATCCAAGCACCCCAAATTCGACCTTTACCTTGGGTGTCTAACTGAGCCATTGGCAATTGTAAAACCGGGCTTTTGTTGAGGCGAACTCGCACGGCGGCTATTGCCCAATCTGCTTGATAAAAAGTGACTCCCCGGTATCTGAGGGGCTCGTTAACGTGAATGGTTTTACGATCGACCTCTTGGCCTGTTTTGTCCAAAACTGACAGATCAGAGTAAAATTGGTCGATCGCACCGCTCGGACTATAATCAATCCAGAACCGATTAACTCGCATCGACCAATCCTTCGGTATTTGCGGCCCCGCCCAAGGCCCTGCATCCAGGATATTCTGCACCTGAAATGTTTCGCCACTGGGAACCATTTCTTGACCGAGAAATCCCGTCATTGCGCCCCATATCGACCCAGTTAAAATAATTAGCATACTGGCGTGAACAATAATCGGGCCGATTTTGCCAATTATTCCCTTGCGGGCATAAACTTTTTCGCCTTCTCGAAATATGCGGTAGTTTTTTTGCTGCAAAAGTGGTTCTAACGAACTTAAAGCAACTGTTTCTAATTCCGCACTGAGAGCTAATTTTTCAAACTGCTTTGGTTCTTCATAAAATTTCCAGCGGCGGGCGGCTTTTAGTGCGGGAAATTGTCGGGTAAATGTACAAGCTGTTAAGCTGCTGCCGAACAAAATTAGGATTGACAAAAACCACCAAGTACGGTATACGTGATCCAGTCCTGCAATTAGCACAACTTTCCAAGTTAGGAAGCCGAACAAAGCAGGGTGTTCTGGATAGTTAGATTGGTAAAAGGGTACTGATTGGCCTTGTTCGATGACAGTGCCGGAAATGCTGAAAAATGCGATCGTCAGCAGCAAGATAATGGCCAGCCGCAAATCTGCGAGCACCGGCAAGATTTCTCGCTTGAAAAACTTTTGAGGGGCAGTCGCCCAGCTTGAGAGTTTTGATAGAAACACTTCTTTGGATGTCATTGGTAATTATGAAGGAAGTTCGGCAACGGATTTTGTAACGGATGTAACGGATGTCAGCAAGTTCGGCAACGGATTTTGTAACGGATGTAACGGATGGAAGAAGGGAGAAGGAAGAGAAAGGAGGGAAAAAAAAGATGAACAAAATATTATTATGTTTATTGAAAAAGTCTCAATCAATTTTGAATTCTTTCTCTTTTCTTTCTTTCTTCCTTCGTGTTCTAGCGCTTACGCGCGGCTTCGCCTAACGCGTCTTCGCGGTTCGTTAAAAAAAACTTAATTCACGCATTCCATAGTGATTGCTATATCTCTCAATAAGGACTGAAGTCCTGAGAACGAAAGTTACGCGGGAAGGATGCGGGAAAGCAGAGAGAAAACGCCAAATCCTACTAGCAAAACGCCGCTAACAGGCGTAATCCAACTCGACCACCGACGTAATTCTAACAACTTTTTAATGCTAGCAGTGAAAGTACCTGCTATAATCAGCGGAGCGACGTAGCCAGCAGCGTAAAACAGCAGCAACACACCACCTAAAACTGTATCTCCCGTTTTGGAAACCCAAGCTAAGAGTGTAGCTAAAACCGGAGTGCTGCAGGGAGAGGCTACTAAACCAAAAGTTAAGCCCAATAAGTACGATCGCACACCCGCCGGCAAATCTTTCGGCACCCACCCCACAGCATCGAAAGACGGCATTTGTAAGGGTAAAGCTTCGAGTAAATTCAGCCCCATTAGAATAGCAATAATGCTGACAAGAATTGGCAAACCCAGACCAATTTTGCCGTAAACTTGTCCGGCAAATGATGCTACAATGCCTAAACCCGCAAGGGTAGTGGCCAATCCCAGGGAAAACCACGCAGACTGGGCGGCGGCTTGTAGGCGACTTTTTGCTTCGTATCCACCGATGTAGCCGATCGTGATCGGCAACATTGAAAGCATACAGGGCGTTAAGCTCGTTAGCAACCCTGCCAGAAAGATGACTCCGACGCTGACTAAACTGAGGTTTGTCAGTTGAGTATTTACTAAGTTATTAGCAAATTGTGCGAGTTCGTAAAGTTGAGTTTGCAGGGTTTCCATCAGTCGATTTTAGATTTTAGATTTTAGATTTTAGATTTTAAATTTTAGATTGAGTCCACAGCCCATCGATTTTAGATTTTAGATTTTAGATGGACTCCACAGGCGATGTTAGATTTTAGATTTTAGAGAGACTCTACAGATGAATCTGGGAGTTTAAACTAAATATCTAATATTTTTGCTCTTGACGACTCCTGTCGGGGGCTTGTACCCCTAGGCAGGCGACTTCAGGTTCGGGGCTGTTCTGGCTTTGTTGAAAATTGTAACAGATGCGTGCAGGTTCGGTTTGAGATTTAAGATTTTAGCGATATTTACTGGTTGGGAGTTAAAAGGTCGATCGCACCCTGGTTTAAATTGATATCTTGACCGCAAGCATCCAGGATACAAGCCCCCGGATTCATCCGTGGAGAAATAAAAACCTGTATCCGATAAAAAAGTCGCCGAATTTATCCGTGGGGTCAAGGCTTCAATCTAAAATCTAAAATCTAAAATCTAAAATCGATTGACAGCATCCTCAACAAGTTTTTGGCAACGGGCGCAGCTACACCAGATAATTCATTGACTGCGAAATCGGCCCGAAAGCCTGTTGTTGAAATTATTCAAGCAGACTTTAATTTTACTCTACTGTAAATTAAAGCCACTTTCTTCATTAATAGACCCGTCCGGCATTATTGCCCCTGCCAGCACCGCACCTCTGAGATTTGCTCCCATTAAAATAGCGCCTTCTAAATTAGCATTGCTCAAATTTGTGACTTGTTTGGAACCTCGGAAAAAGAAGCTGTGCAAGTCAGCACCTGTTAAATTAGTGTCTGCCAAATTAGCATATTGCAAGTCAGCACCGTGCAGCGTCGCATCCGTTAAATTAGCTTGGGTAAGATTGCTTCCCCAAAGTCGAGAATCTAAGACATTAGCATCCTGTAAATTGGCGCGACTCAGATTGGCCAAAGTCAGATTCGCATCCCACAACTTCGTGCCGTTGAAATTAGCTTCTGTCAAATTGGCTCGACTGAGATCCGTGCCTAGAATATCAGCATTTGCTAAATTAGCGCCACTGAGGTCTGCGCCAGAAAGGTCAGCATTTTTTAAGTTAGCACCGGACAAATTAGCGCCGCTCAAATTAGCGCCGCTCAAATTGGCTTCTTGGAGATTAGCGCCCCGCAAATCTACAGCGCTCAAATCGCATTGCTTCCACAAAAAACTGACGCACCAATTATCCTTTAATAGGTGACTCACATCCTCCGCATTCGCGGCCATAACAGGAGGAGTTAAGTAGAGAGTGAACAGGACGATCGCCAACAATGCAGCGAAGAAAGTTTTCAACCTCATAACTTTTTTCATTGACACTAATTTGTGCCATAAATTATTGATGTCTAATCAAAGCATAGCAAATAATCGGCAACTTTCCTCAGCAATATTACTCAAAAATATTAGTAATTTGTGGAACAGGCCGGAAAGCCTGTTAAGCGAGAATGGTGCTCTGGGCGTGAGTAAAAACCGGGTTTAAGATGGCCGTGTTCGATGGACAAATCCCGATCGAATATCGCTACAAAGTAATACTTGCTGCGAGCAGTTGCGATCGCTCCCCCAGGGGCATACCTGCAAACAATCCCGGTAGGAACTGCTCAATATGGGAAGAAAGAAACCGCTCCTCTAGCCTAAAAAGCTTATAGGTAAAGGGTTGTAGGCGCATTTTTTCACAATTGCGATCGGCATCACTAACTAAGCCGAACTTTCATCACACAAGTCAAGCCCCAGCATCACCAAATCTCATCAAACTTATCACGTTCCTGAGACTACGGATATCACTGTCAGTAGCTGAAGTATCGAGGAAAATGACAGCATACAGTTGAACACCACTTCTCCCATGCCTACTATCCCCCTTCTCCCAAGCCAATTAGTTGTCACAACTATTTTCAATTCGATCGAATCTTTGGGATTCACTAATATTGCAGGCAAAGTATTTCCGGGGGAGCAAGCTGAATCCCGACAAGAGACAAATTTAAAAGTTAGTACCAAAAAGTTTTACACTCAGGGTTTAAAAAATCTCGAACAACAAGACTTGCACGGCGCTATTAAAAATTTTACTGCCACAATTAACATTAATCCGCAATTCGCGTCAGCTTACAACGATCGCGGTGTGGCCCGCTACAAATTAGGCTACAAGCAATCGGCGATCGAAGATTTAACTACAGCCATCGAACTCAATCCTTACCGAGCCAAGTATTACAGCAATCGGGGGTTTATGCTGACTCGTTTAAAAGATTATACTGCGGCGATCGCGGATTATAACTCGGCACTGCTGCTCAACCCTAATGTAGCTCACTATTACTTTGACCGAGGTGCTATCCGCCTGAAAATGGAGAATTCCCTGGCAGCACTAGCTGATTTTGAGTCAGCAATTCGCCTGGATAGCGATTTTGCTAAAGCTTACTTTAACCGAGGAGTGACTAGATATAAATTGAGAGAGGTTCATGGAGCATTTGAGGATTTTCAGAAGGCGGCAGGGCTTTTTAAGCTGCAGGGGAGAATGGATTCTTATCAAGATGCGGTTTCTAAAATTAGCCAGCTATGGTATTAGTTGAATTGGGAATTGGGAATTGGGAATTGAAAATTGGGAATTGGGAATTGGGAATTGATAATCAGGTAAGGTGCACCGAAGAGCACCCTACACCTATAATTATGGCGTCAGTCTGGTTAAAGTTAGCCAACTCTCAAGGCGGCGTCTCCGGGGGGCAAGTTATCGACAAGGAAAGCAGTAGAAAAGTTAATTGCAAAAGCAGCATTTTGAACTGCTGCGGGGGTGGCATTTTGAACGACAGCCAAAGTCACTCCTCCAAATTGAATGAGTGTGTTGCTGCCTGATTGGGTGAATGAGGTGTTGGATAAAGGGCTGGTTAAGCCAATACGATCGCCATCTCCCGGCCTAAAATCAAGAATTATATCGCTCGTCCCATCCAACTCCAGATTTTCACCCGTAACCAGAACAAACGTATCTGCCCCGCCACCACCAGTGAGAGTATCGCTGCCAGTATCGCCGATTAAAACATCGTTACCATCGCCGCCGATTAAAACATCGTTTCCTCTGCCGCCTCGCAAAAAGTCGTTACCAGCATCGGCATTGATAATATCGTCGCCGAGATTTCCGTTGATAATATCGTCGCCAACACCTCCGCTAATGGAGTCGTTACCTTTGCCGCCTCTAAGAAAGTCGTCACCCGCTTCGCCCGTGATAGTATCGTTGCCTTGGCTGCCATTAATTGCATCATCTGTGGGTGAACCGAGGATCGCATTGTTGCCGCTACCTCCCACTACACCGCTGGGATTTTGCTGAGAGTCTTGGGAAGTGACTTGATAGTTATTGGTAGTGTCTGACAGTCTGAGCGCTCGCAAAGATAGATTTACGAAATTGGTACTATTGATTAAAGCGTTAAGCGCATTAACATCGCTAACTATGCTAGAAACCCGACTGGGAACGATTCCTTGAACGACTTTTGCCGTCGAAATGCGATCGCCCTGCTGCACCGCATTCACCGTTTCAAAACCTTGAATAACGTTGCCAAAAACAGCATAATTACCATCCAAAAATGGCAAATCATCCAAAGCAAAATAAAACTGCGAAGAAGCCGAATTCAAAGCATTAGAACGAGCCATTGCCACAGCCCCGCGAGTGTGCGGCAACTGCGGCGTCTGGGTTACAACTTGGTTGTAAACAGGTTGCGCGGCCCCTTGTGGCTTAATTTCCAAAGGAATAAAACGCCCCTGATTGGTATCCGGGTCAATAAAATTACCCGTTCCCAATTGACTGGCTGGAATTGTAGTATCTCTGCTGCGCGGATCGCCTCCTTGCACCACAAAAGGATCTGGCTGGCGCACAACTCGGTGAAACATCACCCCGTCGTAAATGCCACGTTCAACCAAATCGACAAAATTTCCCCCAGTAATCGGGGCATTAGTGCCGTCTACTTCGATCGTAACGGGTTGACCGTTAATTATTTGGACTACTATAGCTTTGCCTGTTAACGGGAGTGCAGCGCTCATGGGTAAATTGCTATTTGAGTGAGTGATCTTTGGGTTTTAGAAGCAATCCGCGAATTGCCCTTACCCATTTAATCAGAAAACTGTTAACTTGTGTTAAGTACAGTTCTACTTCTAAATTTATGATGCCCCGTCGCAAGTTTTTTACCACTTTATTGGCAATTTGTCTAGCTTTTCTAAGTTTCAATTTTGCCGCACCTGCATTTGCCCTCGGCGGCAAGCTTCCGCAGGTGAATGAAGCCGCACCGGATTTTAGTTTGCCGACAAATAGCGGCGACGGACAAGTGTCGCTGTCGGATTTTCGCGGTAAGTGGCTGGTAGTCTATTTTTATCCGAAAGACTTTACCTCGGGATGTACGATCGAAGCGCGTCGATTTCAGCAAGACTTGCCGAAATACTTGGCAAAGAATACTCAAATTATCGGTATTAGCGCTGATGATGTCAACTCCCACGCGGAATTTTGCGATTCCGAAGGTTTAAAATTTCCGCTGTTAGCTGATACGGATGGTAAAGTGAGTAAAGCTTACGGTTCTTGGATGAGTTTTATCTCGGCGCGACACAGTTTTATTATTGACCCTGAAGGAATTTTGCGCGAAACTTTTGTGAAGATTAATCCGGCGATTCATTCTAAAGAAGTGTTTGCCCGGTTGCAGGAATTGCAGGCTAACGGGTAATACCATTTTAGATTTTAGATTTTAATAATTGGGAATGGCTGATGAAGCTTGTATTTGTAGTGAGGACTAAAATCCTCTGAAAATACAGAGGATTTTAGCCCTCACTACAAACGTTATCAGGTTGATTTGACCTCACATCTTGCACCATTCTCAATAATCATTTTTTGGGTGGGTTCTCCTGCCCAACCCCTACTCCCCACGAGAAAATCTACTCTTTGTGGAACGGGCTGGAGAGCCCGTTCTTGACAAGGGTGCAACATCTCAGTTTTACGGGAAATGATGGCTGGTAACGTGACAAGCAATATCAGAGTAAATCTAAAATCTAAAATGGGAGCATCTCATATTTGTAAAAACACTTCTTCTGGCTCCTTCCTTCTTCCTTCTTCCTTCTTCCTCTTTTCTCTTGGCTCCTGACTCCTGACTCCTAACTCGAATTTCTAGCGGAGGGCGGCTTTCATTGAGATGCTCTCTCTAAAATCGCCTGTGCTGCCATACTCAGTGAGAATTAAACTTGCTATTGACTGCAAGAGGCTCGACAGAAGATTCAGGCTCTGAAAATTTTCTATTTCTGCTAGCCATGCGACGTTCCGGGTCAATTCCCTCGAAGGTTGGCGGCAACCAAACTCGGACTACCAACAACATTCCCAAAACCAGCAAAAATGCGCCTGTTGATAATATTTGAACCCAGGGAGTTTCCAGCACTCCCCGCACGATAACTTCTCGCAAAACAGATACTATACAAACTTCCACAGCCACACCTATCGAAACTCTTTTTTCTTGCAAGTAAATAATTAGCAACCGAAATAATTCCACTAAAACTAATAGAAACAAAATATCTGCCGTGACTTCCTGAAAATTCAAAGGAGGTAGCAGCGAGAAGAACATTTCTCGCAGTTCTAGCACCATGAAACAAAACAAGCCAATACATAGGGAAATTACAATTAAGTCTTGGATTGTTTCCAGAGCGGTGACGATTAATTGCAGATTCAACCATTGAGGGGGGTGACTGGACGAGTTGTTTAAACGCTTTTCCATTGACAGCTCCTGCAACTTGTTTGACTTTCTTACAGCTTAATTGAACTTAGGTTAATCTTTGAGAATTTACAGGTTTAATCTCTTTATCAGTCTCATAAAATTTCGATTGGTTGACAATTTCACACACACTTTTATTTGCCACCCAGGTGGCTTGACATTTAGTGAGAGTTTATGCTATGTGAAGCCTGTAATAAGTAGCTTTGATATCTAAAAAATACAAGTCTGAATGCTGAAATGCCCCAACTGCTATAAAATATGAAAATTGTAAAGAATTATTTACCACAGCTTGATAAACTCAAGCTAGCGACTCTCGGCTTTAATCATACAAAAGCCGGAAAGTTAGCCCAAAAACCAAAAGTAATCCAGAGAGGATTGAACACAATGGCATTTGAACTTGCACCATTACCCTTCGCCGCTGACGCCCTAGAGTCAGGTCATATGTCGGCCAACACGTTTTCGTTCCACCACGACAAGCACCACGCTGCTTACGTGACCAATCTGAATAAACTGATTGAAGGAACTGAAATGGCGAGCAAATCCCTTGAAGAAATTGTCAAGGAATCTGCTAAAGACCCATCCAAAGCCGGCATTTTCAACAATGCAGGTCAAGTTTGGAACCACAATTTTTTCTGGAATTCCCTCGCACCGGGCGGCGGTGGCACTCCGACAGGAGCTTTAGCTGAGAAAATCAACGCCGACTTCGGCAGCTTCGACAAATTCAAAGAAGAATTCAAGACTGCTGCGACAACTCAGTTCGGTAGTGGCTGGGCTTGGCTGGTTTTGGACAACGGCACTTTGAAAGTTACCAAAACTGCTAACGCTGACACCCCCGTAGCACACGGCCAAACTCCGTTGCTGACTTTGGATGTGTGGGAACACGCTTATTATTTGGATTTCCAAAACCGCCGTCCCGACTACATTACTAATTTCTTGGATAATTTGGCTAACTGGGAGTTTGCAGCAGCAAATTTGGCTGCGGCTTAGTAGCATCTAAGTTTGAGGACTAAAGTCCTCACTACCAACCGATAAAGTTTGTAGTGAGGACTTTAGTTGTGATGAATGAGAATTATTTAACCTGACATCTTGCAGCAATATCAATAAGAGGATTTTTCGTGGGGTCGGGCGGGTTTATAGAACCTATTTGCAAGCTTTAAGGCTGTTGGCGAACCCGCCCCTACGGCTAATTGAGAATGGTGCAAGATATCAGTTTAACCAAACTTGCTATTAAGCTGTTCGGCATTTAAAAGACGATTGTAGGGTGCGGAGCGTACAGAAGTGTTTCCCGCATAAGCGCGTAAGTGTTCACTCCTGACGCACCATACAAGCCTCGTTAGTGGTTTAAATGCTCCACAGCTTAGCAGACAAAAACAGCTTTCAACATTCCTTCGTCTCGGTCTGGGTGGAGTTCAAATCCGAGTTTTTTACAGAGGCTCTGCATCTGGTAGTTGCTATTGAGAATGTAGCCAACGATCGCCTCTAATTTCTCTTCCTGACCAATTTGCAGCATCCGCCTCAATAATTCTGTTCCCAAACCGCGCTGCTGATAGCTATCGCTAACGATCAGCGCAAATTCGGCTTGGTTTGTGCCGTGGAGTTTGCTCAGACGCGCTACTCCCAAAATCCGGTGTTCTGAGGTTTCCGGGTCTTGACGATCGGCTACTAACACCATTTCCCGATCGTAGTCAATAAAACAAATCCGGGTCAAACGTTCGTGAGCGATGCGGTGCTTTAACTTTACCATGTGAGCGTAGCGCAAATACACGCTCTCTTCCGAAAGTTCTTCGTGGAAGAGCACCATCAGTGGCTCATCTTCAGGACGAATCGGACGGATGGTGATGGGACGATCGCCCTCCGTTGACCAGGTTTGAACGTATTGCGTAGGATAGGGGCGAATCGCGGGTGAAATGGGGTTTTCCGTTGTTTGCAGAACAACGCGGGCATCAAGAGCGATCGCACCTTCAGGAGAAACCAACAGTGGATTAATATCAATCTCGGCAATTTGAGGTTGCTCTACAATCAGTTGACTAAAACGAACTAATAACTGTTCGAGTTGTACCAGGTCAATTGCCGATCGACCGCGCACTCCTTGCAAAGCTTTATAGATGCGCGTTTGCTCCATCATCCGGCGCGCTAGGGTAGTATTTAAAGGCGGAAGTGCGAGCGAGCGATCTTGAAAGACTTCCACTAATTGTCCGCCGGAACCAAACAGCATCACCGGCCCAAATTGTGGGTCAATACTGCTACCCAAAATTAGTTCATAGCCTTCCAAATGCACCATCGGCTGCACTGTCACGCCGAGAAACGCTGCAGGATCAATCGCCCGTACCCGCTGGGCGATCGCCTCAAAGGCACTAATTACAGCGTTAGCATCGCCTAAATTTAGTTTTACGCCCCCCACATCGGTTTTGTGAGTAATCGTCTCAGAATGCAGTTTTAGCACCACTGGATAACCCAGGCGATCGGCAATTTCCACAGCTTCGGCCGCACTTGCTGCAATTTCTGTCGCTACGGTGGGAATGCCGTAAGCTGCTAGCAACTGTTTTGATTCGTACTCGGTTAATAGAGTGCGATTGTTTTGGCCCGCGGCAGTCAAAATCTTCGCAGCAGTCGCACACCCGGAAGTCTCGATTTCGCACTCAGCGGGGAGAGAAGGCGTTTCGTAGATAGCGCGCAGGTTGTATGTGTACCGCCACATATAGTTGAATAACCTGACGGCGGTATCGGGATAGGGAAAAGTCGGAATATTTGCCTGATTGAGAATTTGCGTTCCCGCTGACACTTCCACACCGCCCATCCAGCTTGCTAATAAGGGCTTTCCGAGTTGGCTGTAAGACTTGAGTTTTTCTGCGGTTTGGGTGGGATTTGTCATCGCTTGTGGCGTCAGGATGACCAGCAATCCGTCACTATTGGGATCGGGAGCGACAACTTCTAGAGTTTTGGCGTAAAGATCGCTACTAGCATCGCCCAAAATATCGATCGGGTTGTGATGACTCCACTGAGGTGGCAAAAACTCATCAAGCCGCTGCAGCGTCTCCGGTGCCAAATCTGCCAGGGCACCGCCGTCGCTAATTAAGGCATCAGTGGCGATCGCCCCTGGGCCTCCTGCATTGGTGACGATCGATAGGCGGTTGCCCTGCGGTCGCGGTTGCTTGGCCAGAATTTCTGCCATGTCGAACAAATCGGAAATCGTATGTACGCGCAACGCGCCACAGCGGCGGAAAGCAGCGTTAAGCACGTCATCGCTACCGGTCAAAGCCCCCGTATGGGAAGCGGCGGCTTGGGCGGCGGCAGCGGTACGTCCTACCTTGAGAATGATGATCGGTTTGTCGATCGCCACTGGGCGGGCGGCGGACAGGAACGAACGAGCATCACCCATAGATTCCATGTACAAAACGATACTGTGGGTATGGGGATCGTCCCCGAAATACTCGATCAGATCGCCCCAACCGACATCGAGCATAGAGCCGATCGATACAAAGGCGCTAAAACCGACATTTTCCCCCAAACTCCAGTCGAGAATCGAAGTACAGAGGGCGCCGCTTTGACTGATGAAGGCGACATTACCCGGACGGGCGATCGTACCTGCAAAAGTAGCATTGAGCCCAAGCACAGGATTCATTACGCCGAGGCAATTTGGGCCGATAATCCGCATTCCGCCCAGACGCGCCTCGGCCATAACTTGCTGTTCTAAAGCCTCCCCAGCCGCACCAATCTCTTTAAACCCAGCAGAAACAATAATTGCCCCTTTCACCCCAGCAGCGATACATTCGCGGATCACTTGTGGCACCCCAGCAGCAGGCGTAGCAATCACCGCCAGATCCACTACTTCCGGGACGCTAGCAATGTCAGGATAAGACTTGAGTCCCAAGACGCTGTGGCGCTGCGGATTCACTGGAAAAACTGTTCCGCCAAACGGATTCCGAATCAAGTTCCACAGGAGAGTTCGTCCGACGCTTCCTTCTCTCTCTGTTGCGCCGATTACAGCCACGGAGCGAGGCCGAAAAATCCGATCGAGCGGATGACGCTGTTCTTTCCAAATATCGTGAGCCCGATCGCTCGCAGTGCTTTGATTCATTGAATTTATCTGCATAGTACCTACTTCAATTAATCAGCAATTAATATTGCTCTGCTTTCGATAACAATCACCGAATCAAATCCGAACTCTTTTTCTGCTTTTTTTCTGCTTTTTCTTCATCTTCTTCGGGTGTTCGCGGTTCCTGAAAAAAAAAATCTCATTGCCCGTTTCCGACACGCCCGCCCTTAAACAACATTTGGGTTGTCTAAGTGTTAGTTCGGGAACCCCTTTGGTCAGAGCTTCCTCAACAATTCACGAGGATGCTCTGCCTACTATCTATCTTAATTCTTCCCCCCGAATTAGCAAGTCAACTTTTGTAACAAATAGCGAACAGGATCTTTAAAATAGTGAGATTAAATATATACTAGATGTAGTGGTCGAAGCAGAAAAGATCGATCGCTAATAAAAAATTGAGGTGAAAGCAAGCTATGTTTGCAGAATGGCACGGCTTTACTGAAGGCAACTGGACAAACGAAGTCAACGTCAGAGACTTCATCCAAAAGAATTACACCCCCTACGAAGGGAATGCAGAATTTCTCACAGCACCAACCGAAAAAACCCAGCAGCTTTGGCAAAAAGTTCTGGAATTAATGAAGCAAGAGCGCGAAAAAGGTGTATTGGATGTTGATACAAAAGTTCCCACATCCATCACGGCTCATGCAGCAGGATACATCGATCGCGACTTAGAACAAATAGTAGGTTTGCAAACCGATCGACCTTTGAAACGCGCGATTATGCCCTTGGGCGGGATTCGCGTTGTCAAGGCAGGTTTAGAAGCTTACGGCTATCAGCTCGATCGGCAAACAGAAGAAATATTTACGAAATATCGCAAAACTCATAACGATGGTGTATTCGATGTTTACACGCGCTCGATGCGTCTGGCAAGACGTTCTGGTATCATCACAGGTTTGCCAGATGCCTATGGACGCGGGCGGATAATTGGTGACTATCGGCGCGTTGCTTTGTACGGTGTCGATCGCCTAATTGAGGATAAAAAAACACAGCAAGAATCACTCGAACTAGACACGATGGACGAGGCAACAATTCGCTTGCGCGAAGAGTTATCCGAGCAAATTCGGGCATTGTTTGAGTTAAAAGAAATGGCGGCTAGCTACGGCTTTGATATTAGCCGTCCGGCAGCAAACGCACGAGAAGCTGTCCAGTGGCTGTATTTTGGCTACTTGGGAGCAGTGAAAGAACAAAACGGGGCAGCGATGTCTCTCGGCCGCGTATCGACGTTTTTAGACATTTATTTCGAGCGCGATTTACAAAGTGGCGCGAGTTCCGAAGTGGAATTGCAAGAACTGATCGACCATTTTGTAATGAAACTCCGCATGGTGCGGTTTTTGCGGACTCCCGACTATAACGCTCTGTTTTCTGGCGATCCAACTTGGGTAACAGAGGCGATCGGCGGTATCAGCGATGACGGTAGAACATTGGTAACTCGTAACAGTTTCCGATTCTTGCACACCCTGTCAAACCTCGGTACTGCACCCGAACCAAATCTCACCGTTTTGTGGTCGGAAAACTTGCCGGAAAACTTCAAAGAATTCTGTGCGAAGGTATCCAGCGACACAAGTTCTATTCAGTACGAAAACGACGACTTGATGCGTCCTCAATACGGCGATGATTACGCGATCGCCTGTTGTGTTTCCGCCATGCGAATTGGCAAGCAAATGCAGTTTTTCGGCGCGCGAGTTAACTTAGCTAAGACTTTGCTCTATGCGATTAACGGCGGTAAAGATGAGAAGTCCGGCGACCAAATCGCGCCCCAGTTCCCACCGATTACTACCGAATATCTCGATTATGACGAGGTAAGAGCGCGGTTCCACGACATGATGGCGTGGTTGGCAAAAACGTATATC
This sequence comes from Microcoleus sp. B6-A1, assembly GCF_036705085.1. Lineage (NCBI taxonomy): Bacteria > Bacillati > Cyanobacteriota > Cyanophyceae > Oscillatoriales > Microcoleaceae > Microcoleus > Microcoleus sp. B6-A1. The sequence continues at coordinate 48,875 of NZ_JAUBTU010000031.1, read as the reverse complement.
AATACGTTGAATGTCATTCACTATATGCACGACAAATACTGCTACGAACGGCTGGAAATGGCATTGCACGATCGCGATGTTTACCGGACAATGGCCTGCGGAATTGCCGGATTGTCGGTGGTGGCAGATTCCCTGTCGGCGATTAAACACGCTAAAGTTAAGGTGCTTCGCAACGAGCAAGGTTTGGCAGTAGATTACTCGATCGAAGGAGAATATCCAAAATACGGCAATAATGACGATCGCGTAGACAGTGTGGCGATCGAACTTGTGCAAAGCTTCATGAACGAAATTCGCCAGCACAAAACCTACCGCGGCGCTGTAGCGACTCAATCGGTACTCACAATTACCTCTAACGTAGTTTACGGCAAAAAAACTGGTAGCACTCCCGACGGACGTAAAGCAGGCGAACCCTTTGCTCCTGGCGCTAACCCGATGCACGGCCGAGATTCCTGTGGGGCGATCGCATCCTTATCTTCTGTAGCGAAACTGCCTTACAGTGATTGTCAAGATGGCATATCGAATACTTTTTCGATTGTACCGCAGGCCTTGGGCAGAATGGAGAGCGATCGGACTAATAACCTAGTTGGTCTGTTAGACGGTTACTTCCACGATGGCGGCCATCACATCAATGTTAACGCGCTCGATCGGCAAACATTACTAGATGCGATGGAACATCCAGAAAACTATCCCCAGCTAACAATTCGCGTCTCCGGTTATGCGGTTAATTTCATCAAACTTACCCGCGAACAGCAATTAGATGTGATTAAACGCACATTCCACGAACGCGTGTAAATTCCATTGGAATCGGCGGTTGAAACCGGGAGCATCTCATATTTGTAAAAACACTTCTTCTGGCTCCTTCCTTCTTCCTTCTTCCTTCTTCCTCTTTTCTCCTGGCTCCTGACTCCTGACTCCTAACTCGAATTTCTAGCGGAGGGCGGCTTTCATTGAGATGATCTCGTTGAAACCGCTCCTTGTCAAACGAAGTCCGAGCAGAGGGGGACTCAAGAAGCGCCTACATAATTGGTTCTGCATAAGTCTTTTTTCTTCTAGTTTCGCTGTTGAACCATGAGGTCAGATCCCCCCTAACCCCCCTTAAGAAGGGGGGAACAAGAGTATTCTTGAATTCCCCCGACTATCTGGGGATTCAAGGGGAACCGTCCACTTCTCAAAGCCAACCCCTACTCCCCTTCTTAAGGGGGATTTAGGGGGATCGAGCCTCAGCAACCCAACGAAAAATCCGCAAGTTTCCAGGCTTAAGTTAACACCGAGATTCCCCCATTCCTAATCTCGAAACATCACCAACAAACAGCAAAATCAATGTCTGGAATTGGACGCATTCACTCAATCGAAACTTTTGGTACCGTAGACGGCCCCGGAATCCGGTTTATCGTCTTCACCCAAGGCTGTCCGTTACGCTGTCTGTACTGTCACAATCCCGACTGTCGCAATTCCCACGATGGTAAAGAAGTAACCGTCGATTATTTAATCGAGCAAATTACAAAATGTAAATCCTACCTACGGAAAGGAGGCGTTACCGTCAGCGGCGGCGAACCGTTGATGCAGCCGGATTTTGTCAAAGAAATCTTTACCCGCTGTCATCAAATGGGTTTGCATACAGCGCTGGACACATCAGGCTTCTGTGTTTTAGACGTTGCTAAACCGGTTCTGGAAATGACCGATCTGGTTTTGTTGGACATCAAATCCTACATTCCCGAACTCTATTACAAAGTCACCAATGTTTCCATCGAGCCTACTTTAGCAATGGCCAAATATCTCAGCGAAATTGGCAAACCGACGTGGATTCGCTTCGTTCTAGTTCCTCACCTCACCGATCACATCGAAAACGTAGAAAAATTAGCGGAGTTTATTGCCAATCTGAACAATGTGGAAAAAGTAGAAGTATTACCATTTCATAAAATGGGAGAATACAAATGGGAACAATTAAAATTGGATTACGAACTCAAGGATACACCTCCAGCTTCACCGGAACTCGTGCAACAAACTGTTGATATTTTTCGCAGTCGCGGGCTAAATGCGATCGGAGCTAGCGGTATATAATAATTAAAAGGCCACGTTCACAAGTCACCCACAATCTTGAAATTATCTGCGTCGATCTGCAGGTTCCCTACCAATCAAAGATTGAGGCAATAATTTTTCCGAAATCCACATCACGAAAAATCACATGAAAGTTACCAATTTAGAAGAATTAGAAGTCCTAATTCAAAAAGTGAAAGCAGCCCAAGCTGAATTTGCCACCTACACTCAAGAACAGGTCGATCGCATATTCAAGCAAGCAGCTTTAGCCGCTAATGCCGCCCGCATTCCCTTAGCCAAAGCAGCAGTCAAAGAATCGGGAATGGGAGTCATCGAAGATAAGGCAATCAAAAATCATTTTGCCTCGGAAATGATTTACAACAAATATAAAAACGACAAGACTTGCGGTATCATCGAGTCCGATCGGCATTTTGGCTACGAACGCATTGCCGAGCCCGTGGGATTGCTAGCGGGAATCGTTCCTGTAACTAACCCGACTTCCACCACCATCTTTAAGTCATTAATCGTGCTCAAGACGAGAAATGGCATTATATTTTCGCCCCATCCCCGCGCCAAATCCTGCACGGCTGCGGCGGCAAAAATCCTCCTCGATGCTGCTGTAGCAGCCGGCGCACCACCGGATATTATTGGGTGGATTGATGAGCCAACTGTGCCACTTTCCCAAGCTTTGATGCAGCACCCCGATATCAAACTAATTTTGGCAACTGGCGGGCCGGGAATGGTAAAAGCTGCCTACTCTTCAGGACATCCCTCCCTCGGTGTCGGCGCTGGAAATACTCCCGCCATCATCGATGAAACCGCTCACATCCAAATGGCTGTCAGCTCAATTTTGCTCAGCAAAACTTTCGACAACGGCACGATTTGTGCTTCGGAACAATCGGTAGTTGTTGTGGATGAGGTGTACGATGCCGTGCAACTGGAATTTATCAAGCGCGGTGCTTATTTCCTGAATGCTGAAGAACGGGACAAAGTGCGCCAGGTAATCTTAATTGATGGTCGATTGAATGCCGAAATAGTCGGACAATCGGTGCAAAAGGTGGCGCAGATTGCTGGTTTTGTAGTGCCGTCAAACATCAGGGTTTTGATTGGAGAAGTGGAGGCGGTTGGTAAAGAAGAACCCTTTGCTTGTGAAAAACTTTCGCCGATTCTCGCCATGTACCGCGCCAAGGACTTTACTGAAGCAGTAGACAAAGCTGAAGCGCTGATAATTTTTGGCGGACACGGACATACTTCTGTACTCTACACGGCTCCGCACAATCAGAAGCACATTCGTTATTTTGAAAGCAAACTAGAGACTTCGCGGGTGCTGATTAATACGCCTTCTTCTCAAGGTGCGATCGGCGATTTGTACAATTTCCGCCTCGATCCCTCCCTTACCCTCGGTTGCGGTAGCTGGGGCGATAATTCGATTTCTGTCAACGTGACACCCCATCACCTGCTCAATATCAAAACCGTAGCAGAACGGCGCGAGAATATGCTCTGGTTCCGCATTCCTCCCAAGATTTATTTTAAGTCGGGTTGTCTTCCTGTAGCTTTGAGGGATCTTGCAGGTAAGAAACGTGCTTTGATCGTCACGGATAAACCTTTGTTTGAATTGGGATTGACTAAGGAAGTCACAGATAGTTTGGAAGAAATCGGCATCGATCACTACACATTTTACGATGTGGAACCCGATCCTTCGCTGGCTACTGTTCGCAAAGGTTTAGAAATCTGCAATAGTTTCCATCCAGATGCGATTATTGCCTTTGGTGGTGGCTCGCCGATGGATGCTGCTAAAGTAATGTGGCTGATGTACGAGCATCCAGAAATTGAGTTTGAAGGATTGGCGATGCGGTTTATGGATATCCGCAAGCGGGTATACGAACTGCCGCCTTTGGGTTCAAAGGCAATTATGGTGGCAATTCCAACTACTTCGGGAACGGGTTCGGAAGTCACGCCTTTTGCGGTTGTTACGGATGAACGATCGGGGATTAAGTATCCGCTTGCAGATTATGCTCTGACTCCGAGTATGGCGATCGTCGATCCAGAACTTACGCTGAATATGCCCCGGAAACTGACTGCTTACGGTGGCATTGATGCGCTAACCCACGCTTTAGAAGCTTATGTTTCTGTGTTGGCTTCTGAGTATACAAATGGTTTGGCTTTAGAATCGATTCGTTTGCTGTTTAAATACCTGCCCAGCGCTTACAAAAATGGTGCTAACGATCCGAAAGCGCGGGAGAAAGTACATTATGCTGCTACGATGGCCGGGATGGCATTTGCCAACTCTTTTCTGGGGGTTTGTCACTCAGTAGCTCACCAATTAGGTGCAACTTGCCACGTCCCTCACGGTTTAGCGAATGCGCTGATGATTTCCCATGTAATTCGCTACAATGCAACGGATGTTCCGTTCAAACAAGCGATTTTTTCTCAAAACAAGTATCCTAACAGCAAGTGGCGTTATGCTCGAATTGCGGACTATCTGAATTTGGGCGGCGATACAGAAGATGAGAAAGTTGAGAAGTTGATCGAAGCGGTGGAAGCTCTCAAGCGTGAGGTAGAGCTTCCTAGCACGATTCAGGAGGCGATCGCCAGTCAGGGAATGAGTGATGATTTCTTTTTTGCTCGCGTTGAGGAAATGGCCGATCATGCTTTTGACGATCAGTGTACCGGAGCGAACCCCCGTTATCCGCTGATTGAAGATTTAAAGCAACTTCTGGTGCAAGCGTACTCTCACAGCGGCGACACTTCTGAGGTCGATCGAGTGTTAACTGTAGTTTAATCGGCGCGGTGCAAGAGATTTCTCCTCAAAAGCCTGTCAATGGGGGGTAGGATGCCTAACCCCTACTCCCCACAATTTCTGGAGAAATCTAACGCCGGGCCCGGTGGTGCAAATAAACCCCGAAGCGGATCAAAATACCAAGTAGGGGTTGAAAAATTTTGAAATAGTGTTACAATTTTAGAGGTAACTATTTTACAAATCTTGTAGTTTCAGTGGCTGTTCGCGCGATGACCTCTTCACCAACCATAGCACCCGTTCGATCGAGTCAAGTTACCCGCAAACCTTATCCCAACTATCGGGTAATAGTCCTCAACGACGATTTCAACACATTTCAGCACGTTGTGGAATGTTTGACCAAATACATTCCAGGGATGACGAGCGATCAAGCTTGGAAACTCGCCAACCAAATCCACCACGAAGGCCAGGCCACTGTCTGGGTTGGCCCGCAAGAGCAAGCAGAACTTTATCATATGCAATTGAGCCGTGCAGGACTGACAATGGCTCCGCTAGAGTCAGCTTAACATTTTTTAACTGCCAGTTATAATCACTTACAATACTTACTTTGAAACTTGCCAAAATGGCAACATCACTTCATCCTCTTGATTTAGATTATGTGTCAATACACCTAATCTGTTACTCAAGTAGGACAATTTTATGAATCATCCTTTTGATCTAGATATTGCTGATCTGGAAGCAATTGATTTGGATTTTGAAGAGACGCTAACTGATGAACAGGCCACCCGCATCGGAGGTGGATTAATGGCTACCACTCTAGCCATAGGTGAAGAAGGTGGTGGTGGGATACAGTGTATCTCAGCTCCCTGTCCGGGAAGTGAAGGAGGAGGAGGAGCATTTCCTCCCCAGCCTATTCCCATTGACCCTCCGCTGACCACTCTGGCTCTAGGTGAAGAGGGTGGAGGATATTACACAAAAGCTTGGTTTGAAGGCGGTGGAGGCCCTCTTGATTGGTAATCTCATTCGTGCAGACAATGATAGAGATTCTGCCTAATTCCTGAACTATTCCGATTTTTTCTGTAATAAGACTTTCCAACATTCACCCTCATTCGAGGCTTTTTTCTCAATATATAAAAAGTTGCAACACTCTCAAAAAAAGTGATGCGACTTTTAATATTTGTAGTTGATTTTAGCACATTTTTAATTTTCAAATTTCCCATGAACATTTTAATTCTGGGTAATGATTCAGATGCTCATGCTGCTCATATAAAAGATGCTCTCACCCAAGCCGGTGCAGAAGTAGATTACTTAGATACCTATCTGTTTCCCAGACAGTTACGTCTGTCTTGGCAACCTGATACCCTGGTAGGGTGTTTGACGCTACCCGGAGGTCGCCAGTTGAATTTTCAAGATATTCACAGTGTATTTTGGCGCAATTTTTCCGGTGTTGGCGTTGCACCTTTAAAAGATGCAAATCAACAGCAAGTTGCATTGAACGATTCCATGAGTACAGTGCGATCGCTAATGCAAGCTTGTCCGGCTCGCTGGATTAATTCCTGGCAGGCATACCAGTTTCATAAAGAAAAACCCCTACAACTGAGCAAAGCTAAGCAAATAGGAGTGACAATTCCTGCAACTTTAATCAGTAACAATCCAGAGCAAGTTAGGGAATTTGTCGAACCTCATGAAAAAGCAATTTTTAAGCCCGTTTATGGCGGCGCTCATACCAAGTTGATGACAGAGGCGCATTTAGAACCTAATCGGCTGGGCTTGGCTTTGAGTATTTCACCAATCACAATACAAGAGTATATTCCTGGGACAAACATTCGCAGTTATGTCATTGGTGAATCAGTCTATTCTGCAGAAATTCGTAGTCAAGCTTTGGATTTTCGGGAAGATTTAGAGGCAGAGCTAATTCCGATAGATTTGCCAGAATCAGTTAAAAAACAATGCTTAGCAATATCAAAGGCATTTATGCTAGATTGGACTGCTATTGATTGGCGTGTCAAGCCAACGGGTGAGTATGTATTTTTAGAGGCAAATCCTAGTCCGATGTTTATACACTTTGAGCGTCAGACTGGTTTTCCGATTACACAAAAATTAGTCAATCTGTTAATGTATTAACTGGGATTTAAGAGGCGATCCTCTTCGAGGGCTTCGCTAACGTAATTTTGCCAATCATCCCCGCTTCCGTATGTCCGGCTACCGTACAGCGCAGGTTGTAGGTTCCCGATTTCATCGGCACAAACACCCATTCTGCCATAGCACCCGGTTTAAGTTCCAGTTCGTGAATACTTCCTTTAATTTCCACTTTACCAGCTTCAACTTTTTGAGTCCAACTCGCATCAGCAAAGTTTTTAGCAGTGAAATAATGTTTCTGCGAACTGGGATTTTTTAGCACTAATTTATAGCGCTTGCCCGATTCAAATTCTAGCAGATTGGGAAAAAATTTGAGTTCCCCAGCTTCGTTACCTAAACTAACAGTAATTTCGGTGACAGGTTGCCGAGACAAATCACCGACAGCACTAGCAATTGCCGCCGGCATCAAGATTGTGCTCAAACATAAAATTACTCCCAAAATAACCTTGAAAGTTTTTTGTAACCGCTGGCTGCGGTAGAATTTGCCTAATTGCCAACCGAGTAAATTGATCATGGCGGTTCTGACTACTGTTAACTATAGCAATCCTAAATCATTTGCATAATTGTTGTAGGGGCAATCCCACGCCCGGTTGTTCGATAGATAGGGGGTAGGCAAAGAAAGGCACTACCCCTACAAATTTATCTGAATCATTTAGGATTGCTATATTAACTGACTAATGACTAATGACTAATGACTAATGACTACTGACTACTGACTACTGACTACTGACTACTGACTAATGACTACTGACTTAATTCGATCGCCAAACTTCATCCCAAGGCCCGCCCCCTACTTCCAAACCCGATAAAGAGCTTTGAGCCTCTAAGATAATTCTAGAATGCTGCTTGCCATTTTTTTCCACATTTCCCCCCAACAACTCTCGCAGTTGCAAGCGCAATTCACCGTGCGTCGTATCCCGGCAGCAAAAAGCCATGCCTTTTTCGGTAGGAGTTCGCACATAAGTACCAGGACTGTTTGTAGTGCCAATCAACTCTACTTCAAACTGACTGTTTCTAGCCTGCATTTTCCAGCTTCCCCAAGGTTGAATAGTCCAACTAACTTGCGAATTCCAAGGCACAAATTCGTAAAACTTGCCTCGGTAATGCAGACAAATCATTGCTACCGATTCCATCCACCACAGCACGCCCCGCTTGCCGCCGCCCGCAGTTAAAGCTAAATCCTTTTCGCCTTGAAAACAATTGCAATTAATCCAAAACCACTTTTGGGGAAAAGCACCGCCCCAGTTTTTTTCGCTGTAAGCGGGAGCATCTTTAAATTCGTAGCGTTCGCCATTCCAATCAATCCAGCCCGTGGCTAAACCGTGAGCCATTAAAATTTGCCATCCAGGCTCAAATATGGGTAGAAAAGATACTATTCCCGCCGTAGATTTCTGGATTTCATCAGAGTTTCCCCAGCCATAAATAGGTTTAATTTCGTACTGCCAAAAACAGTGGCTGCCGCTTCCTGGCTCGTGCAGATAACCTTGATTTAAAGTAGCAGTAGCTTGATAGCCTTCTTCGACGCTGCTGTCGAATACTTGCGGCTCTAAATATTGGGGTTTAATTTGTAAATCTGTTTTGCCCCAATGTCCGAAACCTAAGCTTTCTCGGTGCGCCCAAAACTTATTTACATCTGGAAAGGTGCGACACAAATAGCTATCTTTCGGGCCGAGAATTTGAGCTGCACCGCCACTGTAAGGTTGACCGCCTCTGGGGTCTTCGATGGAATACATGAATGCAAAGGATTGTCCGTGAATCGGTAATGTTATTCGGTAGTACCAGCCTTCAAAAAAGCGGCGGGAACTGCCGTCCCAGTGGTATCCGCTGTGGGGAGTTTCAATAGTTTTGAGTTTTGAGAGTGAATTTGACATAGAATTACCAATAGCAGAAAGAAGAGTCAGTAGTCATTAGTCAGTAGTCATTAGTCATTAGTCATTAGTTAACGGTTAACAGTTAACAGTCAACAGTCAACGGTTAACAATGCCCAATGCCCTGTTTGGCCCATGCCTCATGACTAATGACTAATATGATAGGTTATTAATTATGTCTTTAGCACTTTGGCGATCGCCCTTAGCTCGTGCCCTCCACCGCAACCGCAGTCTTGCTTTTGCCCGTTACTTGCAGCTAGCAACTGTTCGGGCCACCGGGCGTCCGGCTAACCGCACTGTGGTGTTTCGAGGCTTTTTAGCCGATACTAATCAGTTAAAGTTTATTACAGATATTCGCAGTCAAAAGGCAGAGGAGATTAACCTCTATCCTTGGGGGGAAATTTGCTGGTATTTCCCGAAAACTCGCGAACAATTTCGGATTGCGGGAAAGCTAGTTTTGGTAGGGGCAGATGATCCAGAGGCCCAGTTGTGCTCATCGCGCCGCACAACTTGGCAGGAGCTTTCTGAGGCGGCTAGAGCGCAGTTTGCTTGGCCTCATCCGGGGGATGACAAAGCCGAGGCTAGTGCTTTTGATTCTGCTTCCCCAGATGCGATCGAGCCGCTGCCTAATTTTTGCTTGCTGTTGCTGGAACCGGAAACGGTGGATATGTTGGAGTTGCGGGGGGAACCGCAAAACCGATCGCTTTATCGGCGCGACGGGGAGGGAAATTGGTCTGTGCGATCGGTTAATCCTTGAAAAAGAAGTCAACCGATTTTAGATTTTAGATTTTAGATTTTAGATTGAAGAAAGCGACTCCACTGATAAATCTGGGTAGTCATTAGTCAGTGATTATTGGTTATTGGTTATTTGTTACCAATAACCTTCCAGGCCCAATTGCCAATTCCCTGTTTGGCCAATTCCCTGTTTGGCCAATTCAAATTTTAGATGCCGCTGCCGTCTAAAAATTCTTGAATTGCTTTATCTTTTAACTTGCAGCTAGGGGTTGTAACTAGCTGTGTTTTTTCGGCTAAGGCTACATTGCTGGCTTGGTTTAAAGCTTCTGATACTGAGTGGAAATTGTGGGAAGTGGGATCAGAAGTTAAGGAGACAGATGGTTGAGGAACCAAACTTTTTACTTGCTGTTCGAGGGATTCGATACGATCGAGCAAAGAGCGAATTACCACAGCTTCCGAATCCGGCAAACTGCCGTGTTCTAGGGGATTGACGCGCACTCCCGATCGATAGACGATGCGGCCGGGAATCCCTACCACTGTACAGTCAGATGGTACGTCGCGGAGCACGACGGAACCGGCGCCGATGCGGACGTTATTGCCAATTTGCAGATTGCCGAGTACCTTGGCGCCGGCACCGACAACTACGTTTTCGCCGACGGTAGGGTGACGCTTGCCGCTTTGTTTGCCCGTACCGCCAAGGGTGACACCTTGGTAAATTAGGGCAAAATCGCCGATAATCGCTGTTTCGCCGATCACAACCCCCATACCGTGGTCGATGAATACGCTTTTGCCGATGGTTGCCCCTGGGTGGATTTCAATTCCGGTCAAAAAACGAGCAATGTGGGAAATCAAGCGGGGGATGAAGGGAAGTCCCAACACATAAAGCCAGTGTGCGAGGCGGTGCAACACTAGGGCCTGAAGACCGGGGTAGCAAAACAAAACTTCCAGCCAGTTGCGAGCGGCAGGGTCGCGATCAAAAATTATACTGAAGTCAGCTCTAAGAGTCTTTAGCACTTTCGGAGTTACCTATTTTGGTTAAACACGCCACTTTCGATTTTACATTTTACTGGATGGGGAAGTGAGCGGTCGATCGGGAGATTGGGTAGTGGGAGATTAAGAGAGTGGGAGATTGGGGAAATTGGGGCATGGGGAATTGGGAATTGGGCATGGGGCATTGGGAATTGGGCATGGGGCATGGGGCATGGGGCATTGGAACTGACAACAAATAACCAATAACAAATAACCAATAACTACTGACTACTGACTACTGACTACTGACTACTGACTACTGACTATTCCTGTACTGAGATTGTATAGTTAGACTTGACTCCGGGTTCGAGAGTACCTACCCAAATCCTGTAAGAGCCTGCTTGCCAGTCTGAATCAAGTATGCCAGCATCTTTATTCTGACCTATATCGTCTCCGCAGCGCACCGCATTACCGGGGCCTTGTACGAGTAAGGTCGTGTCCTTGCCTCCGCTGTTGATCTGGAGTGTGAGTTTTGAAAAGTTTTGTTGCAAGACTATGATGTGGTCGGGAGTTGGGGTGGCAAAACCCAAACATTTGTTTTTGTGGCGATCAGCGTTGGCTATGGCAGATAGAGAGTACGATCCGCCTGTGGAACCTCTCAAAACTGCTGTTGGGGCTGCAAAACCTCGCGATAAAGTTAAAGTGCCGAAATTGGCTGTTTCTGCTAAAACTGGTAGGGCTGCGATCGCGGCGATCGCACCCAAGAGCGCACAGTTTTTGAAATTGGCTCCCTGATTAAACAACATGGCAATACTCCGGGCGTCACAACTTAACATCACAACTCAGAATTTACCCATCGCAGCCCCTCGAATACAAACTATGGAGGAAGAATAATTTTTTTTAAATTAGTTCAAAACCTCTTGGCTTCTCTTCCTTATGTCTATCAGGACAATCCCTGTAAGATCGCGCTCGCTTGTGCCACTCGGATTTCTGCCACAGGCGATCGACTCATATCCGAAATTGTACGGTGTCAAGATGATAAATTTGATACTTCTAGCCTTGCTGTTGGCGATCGGTTCCCTATTGACACAGGCCTTGGTATTGTTACCTATAGGTCTATCTGGCTGGCTCCACCTCCCTAATTGGCTGAGCCTGGCCTTGATTTTTCTGGCTATTTCTTGGTGCTTGGGGGATTAGTGAGCAGCCAACACTCAGCATTCATGAGTGATGAGTTATTAATGATTAGTCAAAAGTTAATTATCCATTCCGCTTCCCCCAAGGGTCAAGGCCCGATCGGCCCCGGTTTGATGATGTATACTTCACAATTGACAATTCAAGAATCTAAAATCTAGGATTTGACATCTACCTATAGAATGATGCAACGACAAGTTTATTCAATCTCAGCATTTCACTCTTCTGACAAAACCCTGGGGGAAACTCCTAAGAAACAGGATCGTCCGATACATCGGGCGATCGTGTTAATGCTAGTGGCAACAGGTTTGCTGGGCCTGCATGCTAGTCGGCTGGTGGAATTGCAACTGATACAAGGGAAGCAACACCGGGAACGAGCCGAAAACAATCGCGTTCGCCTAGTGCCCATGCCTGCGAATCGCGGACACATTATCGATCGCCAAGGCAAGTTGCTAGCGGCAAACAATTTAGCTCGATCGGTATATTTGTGGCCGAAAGAACAAACGCCGGAACAGTGGAAAGCGACAGCAGAAAAGTTGAGTCCGCTGGTTAAAATCCCTGTCGAAGAAATTTTAAAAAAAATAAAAGAGGTCGATCCTCAATCCTATAGACCGGTGCGGCTCAAGCAAGCAATGCCGCCAGAGGTGTTTGTGCCACTAGCAGAAGAGGTGGGACAAATGCGGGGAGTGGAAGTGCGGCCAGAAGCGAACCGCTACTATCCCGAAGGCAGTTTGGCGGCTCACGTTATCGGATATATCGGCGAAGCTACCGCAGCAGACTTGGAAGCTCATCCCGAATATCCGATGGGGATGATTGTCGGTCAAATGGGCATAGAAGCGAGCTCTAACCAGAAGATTGCCGGAGTTTGGGGCGATCGGCTGATCGAGGTAAATGCCCAAAATCAAGAATTGCGGCTGATGGGAGAGACACCGCCCAAACCCGGTGAGGCGGTGCAGCTAACCATAGACTTGTCCATGCAAAAAGCAGCCGAAAAAGCCTTGGGGCAGCGCCGGGGAGCAGTAGTGGCGCTGGATGTCAAAACCGGGGCGGTATTAGTTATGGCCAGCCACCCGACTTTTGACCCCAATCTGTTTACGCGAAAAATCACTAAGGATGAGTGGAAAACTCTTCAAGACCCGGAAAATCCATTTTTGAATCGGGCCATGCAAGGCTATCCCCCCGGCAGCACCTTTAAAATTGTGACTTCCGTGGCGGGCCTGGAGTCGGGCAAATTTTCGCCGGACTCAATTCTGGGTACTTCGTCTTACATTACTGTGGGGGGAATTGATTTTAACGAACACAGTGGCGGTTTCGGCGACATCGGCTTTCGGGATGCTTTGGCTTTCAGCAGCAATACGTTTTTTTATCAAGTGGGGATTAGTACGGGCCCGGAGCAAATTGCTAAGTGGGGACACCGCCTGGGAATTGGCAAGGAGACGGATTTGAATCTTTTGGGGCTAGGCGGCGGCGATCACGGTCAAGCCCCGACGCCGGCCGAGAAGGAGAAAATATATAAAGAACCTTGGTATGCGGGTGATACGGTAACGATGTCGATCGGGCAGGGGTTGGTGTTGATGACTCCTTTGGAGGGGGCGGTGATGGTGGGTTCGATCGCTAATGGGGGCTATCGCGTGAAGCCTCATCTTTTGACTTCTATGACCGGCACAGCGGAGACTCAACGGGTACATACGGGGATGAAACCTTCAACAGTTCAGGTGGTTAAGGAAGGACTGATCGCGGTAGTTGCCCAGGGTACGGGACAGGGATTGAATGACGGTACGATTCCACTAACAGCGGGCAAAACAGGGACTTCGGAGGTCATCGGACAGCAGGATCACTCTTTGTATGTGGCTTTCGGGCCCGCTGAGAAGCCGGAAATTGCGATCGCCGTGGTTGTGGAAAATGGCGGTTATGGTTCTGTTGCCGCAGCCCCGATCGCCAAAGAGGTATTTCAAGCTTATTTTGGGCAACCGAAAAAGGTGAAGCAGCCAGTAGTTATTAGTCCTTAGTCCTTAGTCCTTAGTCAGTAGTCATTAGTCCTTAGTCCTTAGTTATTGGGAATGGGGAATTGGGCATAGTGTCTTGTTTTTCTTCTTCCTTCTGACTAATGACTACTGACTAATGACTACTGACTAATGACTTCTAACTAATTGAGCCGCATAAATATAGTAGCTTTGCGAATTCCTGTTATTTCTCCCGTACTGGTGACAGTGAGCGATCGCAAGTGGTCGAACAATGGTCTTGCCGAAAGTTCAATTAACCTCAACAGCGGGATTTGTTTTTCCCAAATTGCCCTGCTGGAGGGCCAGTCTAAATAAAAATAGCCGTCGTTAGATGGCGGTAGCGGTTCAATACTGGTTTGAAAATCTTGATTGGCAACTAAAGAGCCTGTTTCTGCTGCTTCTAGTGCTGCGTCCATTGCTTCTACTGAAGTGGTGAAAATTTCGTATTTGCCGACGGTGGCTCGGACTCCTTTTGCCTCGGTTTCGATCGCACTTTTTATATTATTTTCTTTACCATAATTGGGGCTGGTTGTCAACTGCGTCCAAGCGGTAATTTTCTGGTTTCTCAGAGTAAAGCTGCCGATGCTGTATTCTTTGCTGCGGGCAATTTCATCGAGTTTGTCGAGATCCTTTTGGGAATTAGCAGATTTTTCGGCTGCAAAAATCCAGTCAGCACTATTTGACGAATTCGGAAGCACTGCTAAAGCGTATTCTCCTTGTACCCAGTCAAATATATCCTGCGGCAGGTTGACGCCCCAAACTTGCTGAATATCTCCCAGGGTGCGATCGACTAAATTTGAGACTTCAGCGTTAGTAGAAACCGCCGATGACAAATCAGCCCAAAAATTCCTTAAATCGGTGCTGGCGACCGCGAAAGGACTGGCTGAGGGAATGTATTGCAAGGCTTGCACAGGTTCGGAGAGTGTGGGAGAAGCTGTGTTTTCTCGCGATGTCACTAAAGCAGTTTGAGCCAGCAATCCCCGTCGGTTGACTCCGACAGCAACTGCGAGGGAATTAAGAGAAACTTGGGGATTTTGTTCGGTTGCTGATTGCGGGAGATTGACAAATGCTAAAGCGATTCTGCCTTGAGTTAGCTGCTGCAAAGCTTTTTGATATTCCGGGGTATTGTTGAGATTTAGGTTTGCTGTTTCAAGGTTATTAATTGCATCTCGAATCACAATCGGGCTATTGGAAAATAAAACAAAACTTTGGTTATTCCCAGAATTAAAATTACCGCCGATGGCTGCTGTTGCGAAGCTGGATGGCAACTTGGAAGTCGGCAGAGAAAACGGATTAAAAGGCGAAAGCGAAGCAGATTTTTTCTGGGATCTTGGTGCTTGTTTATAATTAATTCTCACGCCTTTATATATTTCCGACTGCACTGTTTTATCGCCACGAGATTGTTGGCGCCAGTAGGAGTCGAGAAATTGTTGACTGCGATCGACCTTTTGGGAGGAAACCGCCAGCAAAAACCCGGCTTGTTTGCCGTTGCTGCTGTCGCCATCGAAATCTGGCGTTGTGACGGCGAGGGTTATTTCGTCACCTATCCAAGGTTGGATATCTCGACTGTAATCCAGGCCTGTATTGCCGAGGAAACTTTTTTTGATTTGCTCAAATTCCGCGTGCGATCGACTTCTTTCTTCGGGAGTGGCAAAAACTTGTCGCAATGCTTCGAGGCGATCGGGATTTACCAGCATTGAAGCTAACAAAGGTGCTTGTTTCGAGACAAACACAGCCGCAGCCGGAGTAGTTGTCGGCCCGCCAGCGAGCAAATTCAGGGGAGTGTGAGTTGTCAGCCAGTAAAAACCACCGGCACTCAAGCCTAAGAGTGCCAAGACGCCAGCAATGAGGAAAGAAAAGAACGATCGCAATTTCATCGGCAAATGACAAATTACCACAGTCTCTGATTATACACCCAGAACCCGGACTTGTTTAAGAAGTCGGGGTTCTCGCCACATTGTTAGTTTTCAAGTGTATCGGGTAATCTAGCTATCAGATTTTCCAGCGATAATTGAGGCAATTCTGACAGCAGTAATGATAAATTTTCTGGGGATAAGCTGAGCAAATTGGGGATGAGATTAACCGGGCGTTCTTCTTGTCCTGATTGGGTGAAGCGGTTGTTCAAAATACTTTCCGCTAGCAAAGTTTGGACTTGTTGGCGATCGATTTGTGCGATCGGCAGCATAGACAATTGCACTAACAACCTCGTAAACTCGGCAGTAGGTAGAGCCGATACCGGGCGCAAAAAGGTGACAGTTAGCGGGTCTAACTCCCCAAATCTGACCTGCAATAAACTCTCTAAAATCAACCGCTGTCCTTGTTCTCTTCCTTGTTCTCTTCCTTGTTCTCTTCCTTGCTCAATTCCTTGTTCAATTCCTTGTTCTCTTCCTTGCTCAAGACCTTGTACAATACCTTGTACAAGACCTTGTTCTCGTGCTTCTTGTAACTTTTGTTGAAAAAGGGGTACGATCGCCATAACTAACTCCTGATCTTCATCATCCATTGTGGGATTAGTTGGTGTATTCGCTTGCAAATTTTCCTGCAAGATGTAAAGTAATTGTAGCGCATTAGCTCGAATTGAAGCATCAATGGGAAATGCAGTTAATTCCGCGATCGCCCCTTGCTGCACTCGACCCCTACCCAACATCCGCAACCATATCGTCTCTGGAGTCCTCGGTAGCTGGTGAATAGCGATTAACCCAACTCTCCAAACCTCCGATAAAAAATAAACTCCCCTCCCCCAGCCCTCAGACTCTTCGGGAGTCCGAAAACCAAAACTGCTTAATAAAGCCTCCGAAGCAGTAGGAGTGAGAATCCACAACATCAACATCGGCAATTGTCTTTCATCGAAACGTTGATTTTCTCGATTAGCCCGCCGCCCCAGCTCTGCTCTACTATTTAATAACTTAACGACACAGCTAAAAATTCCCTCAGCAGTCACAGGATTGCGAAACGGTTCAATTATCGCCGCCGTTGCAGCCATTTTACCTAACAAACCCAAACTTTGGACATATTCGCCCTCAAAAGAAGTTGGTTGAAACCAAACATCAATTTCTCTAACTTCAGCAGTGACGTTTTTGCTCGTTTCTACTTCTCCAAGAGGTGACAATAACTCTTGCAGGTATTCTTTTGCAAACTGATCGTGGGGAAACTTAGTCATCCGATTTGAGATTTGAGATTTTAGATTTTAGATTTTAGAAGCAGGTTGTCTACCACGGCACTCCTCGCGCATCGGAAAAATCGGCATCTAGAACCGCCCCCGGATCGAATACAGCATCAGTTAAATCAGCTTTTCTAAACGACGTTATCGATAATTTTTCTATTTCTTCAACAGCGATAAAAAAGCCGATCGCAGTTAACCCCAGAATTACCCCAGAAACCAAAAATAAGACAATTCCCCTGAGAGTATCTCCGCCCAAAAATGTCACAATACCGCTAGCCCCGATCGCAGCAGCAGCCCCAGCCACAGCCCCCGCCACAATCCCAGCCTCGCACCGAGTCGCAGCAATCGCCGTCGCAGCGGTTCCAGCCACAGCCACAGCCCCCGCATCCGCCCCGGCTATCAGTCCCGTCAAAGCCCCAGCAGCCGTCACTGTCACCGCTGTCACCCCAGCCCTAGCAATCAAATTTCTCACCCGCCTGCGGCTTTGTCCGGTTCTGACACCCTGAAAATTTGCCCCCCTCAAAATCGCCCCGGTGAAATTGCAGCCTCGAATGTCGCAACCGCTGAAATTCGCCCCTGACAAGTCAAGCCCTTTAAAAGAACGGTTCCGCAAGTTTTGGTTAGCAAAATTGAGATTTCGAGGTAAAGTCATTCGATTTTAGATTTTAGATTTTAGATTTTAGATTAACCAAGCAAATGCCTGGGATTTTAGATTTTAGATTATAGATTTTAGATTAAGCAACCGCAGGGCATTTAGAATAAAGCCTGTGGTTTATAACGAGTTTCCATGTCTCCCATCTCCGAATCCCCATTTTCCCCCGAACAAATTGCCGGTGAAAGACTCACACCTGAAGAATATGAAGAAATCGTTCAGCGTCTTGGCCGCCATCCTAATAAAGCTGAATTGGGAATGTTCGGCGTCATGTGGAGCGAACACTGCTGTTACAAAAATTCGCGGCCACTATTAAAACAGTTTCCCACAGAGGGCGATCGAATTCTCGTCGGGCCCGGAGAAAATGCCGGCGTCGTAGACTTGGGAGACGGCTTGCAACTCGCCTTCAAAATTGAATCCCACAACCACCCGTCAGCAGTCGAACCTTTCCAAGGTGCAGCAACCGGTGTCGGGGGGATTCTCCGCGATATCTTCACAATGGGTGCTCGCCCGATCGCACTTTTAAATTCCCTGCGTTTTGGCAACTTAGACGATGCTAAAACTCAGAGGTTATTCAAAGGCGTAGTATCGGGAATTTCCCATTATGGAAATTGCATCGGCGTGCCCACAGTTGGCGGCGAAGTTTACTTCGATCCTGCTTATTCTGGCAACCCGCTAGTTAACGTCATGGCCTTGGGTTTAATGGAAACTCAAGAAATCGTCAAATCCGGCGCTTCGGGAATCGGAAATCCCGTGCTTTACGTCGGTTCAACTACGGGGCGAGATGGCATGGGAGGAGCAAGTTTTGCCAGTGCAGAATTGACCGACAAATCAATGGACGATCGCCCCGCAGTCCAAGTAGGAGATCCATTTTTAGAAAAATCCTTAATTGAAGCTTGTTTAGAAGCATTCAAAACCGGTGCAGTCGTCGCCGCCCAAGACATGGGTGCGGCAGGAATCACCTGTTCCACATCAGAAATGGCAGCCAAAGGCGGGGTCGGCATTGAATTCGATTTAGACAAAGTTCCCGTTCGAGAAAGTGGCATGATTCCCTACGAATACCTGCTTTCAGAATCCCAAGAACGGATGTTATTTGTTGCCCAAAAAGGACGGGAACAGGAATTAATTGATATTTTCCATCGCTGGGGATTGCACGCGGTTGTAGCGGGTACAGTGATTGAAGAGCCGATCGTCCGAATTCTCTTTAAAGGCGAAATCGCGGCCGAAATTACCGCGACTGCTTTGGCAGATAACACCCCAATTTATCACCGAGAACTATTGACAGAGCCGCCAGAATATGCTAAAAAAGCATGGGAGTGGACAGCGGATTCCCTACCACAATCCACAGTTACAGGTATCGAAATTAACGGCAATTTCCAAACTTGGACTCAGATTTTGCTAACGCTTTTAGATACTCCCACCATCGCTTCTAAACGCTGGGTTTATCGCCAATACGACCATCAAGTGCAAAACAATACTGTTGTTTTACCGGGAGGCGCTGATGCTGCGGTTGTTAGATTGCGTCCTCTAGAACCTTGCCACTCCTCCCTTGGTAAAGGGCTGGAAGAACCCCCCCAACCCCCCCTTGCTAAGGGGGGGCTAAAGAGAGAAGATGCTGTTTCTGAAGTTTCTGAAAGCAAACAGGAAGAAGAGGTAATTCCTCTATTTACAAAGGCACAAGGTAGGGAAACTCCAAAACTTTCTCCCCCCCTTAGCAAGAAGGAAGTGCCGCAGCAAGGGGTTATTCCCGGAGTTGCTGCAACGGTTGATTGCAATTCTCGTTATGTTTATCTCGATCCTTATGAAGGTGCAAAAGCAGTCGTAGCGGAAGCAGCGAGAAATTTAAGTTGTGTGGGCGCTGAACCTCTGGCAGTTACTGATAATTTGAATTTTGGCAGTCCCGAAAAGCCGATCGGATATTGGCAGTTAGCCTCAGCTTGTCGCGGGATTGCTGATGCTTGTCGGGAGTTGGGAACGCCTGTGACTGGGGGGAATGTTTCTCTTTACAATGAAACTGTTGATGCTGAGGGGAATCCTCAACCAATTTATCCGACTCCGGTAATCGGAATGGTGGGGTTAATTCCCGATTTGAAGAAGATTTGCGGCCAAGCTTGGCTAAAGAAAGGTGATTTAATTTATGTGCTGGGAATGGGGCGGCACGACACGGATGATGACACGGATACACGGATGGATTTGGGTGAATCTTTGCTATCTGAAAATTCCCAAGCGCACGACACGGAGAATGACACGGATACACGGATGGATTTGGGTGAATCTTCGCTATCTGAAAGCTCAAAAATCGAAACTTCTCCTACTTTGGGAGGTTCGGAATATTTAGCGGCAATTCACGGGATTGTAGCTGGGAAACCGCCAAGGATAGATTTTGAGTTGGAAAGAAAAGTGCAATCGGTTTGTCGTGATGGAATTCGGCAAGGTTGGGTAGGTTCTGCCCATGATTGTGCGGAAGGTGGAATTGCGATCGCCCTCGCCGAATCCTGTATCTCTGCTAAAATGGGTGCAGAAATTCATCTCAGTTGTAATTCGGCAAATGTCGGCCGCTGGGATGAAATTTTGTTTGGTGAAATGGGCAACTGCATTGTAGTTTCAGTCGCACCGAAAAATCAAGGAATTTGGGAAGCTTACCTGCAAGAACATTTGACCAATATGTGGCAGAAAATTGGTGTAGTTTGCTGTGCTGAATCACCTTTGCGGGTTGTGAGTGCTGACAATCAAGTGTTAATTGAGGTTGCGATGGGTGAGATGGGCGATCGGTTCTATAATGCGATCGAGCGTCGGATTGCATCTGCCTGACAACCTGAAGTTTCGATCCCCCTAAATCCCCCTTAAAAAGGGGAGTAGGGGCTGACTTTGAATACTCTTGTCCCCCCCTTCTTAAGGGGGGCTAGGGGGATCTCCGGTTTTAAAACACGCCCAATAACCCCAAATTCTTACAAAATTCACGATTCTTAGAAAAACCTATAACAGAAGTCCGGGTTCTTAGACACTATACAATATAAACAGTATCATTCATAAAATAAATGATTTGCTGTATCAATCCCGACTGCGCCAATCCTCAAAACCCCGACGGGCAAACATATTGTATCAGTTGTGGCCTTAAACTCGTACCCATCCTGCGAAGCCGTTACCGCCCCATCGGATTCCTCGGCAAAGGTGGCTTCGGCAGAACTTATTTAGCAGAAGATATTGATAGACTAAATCAACCCTGTGTCGTTAAACAATTAGCACCAAATTTCCAGGGGACTTGGGAGAGTAGCAAAGCGAGAGAATTATTTCAGCAAGAAGCCAGACAACTGCAACAGCTAGGACAACATCCGCAAATCCCATCACTAGATGCCTATTTTGAACAAGACAAATATTTGTATCTCGTACAGCAGTTTGTCGATGGTGATAATTTGTTAAACCTTTTGCAAAATCAGGGGATTTGGCAAGAAAGCCAAATTAAGCAACTATTACTCGAACTTCTACCTGTTCTCAAGTTTATTCACGAACAAAAAATCATTCATCGAGATATCAAGCCTGAGAATATTATGCGCCGTCGCAGCGACGGTTTGTTAGTGCTGATTGATTTCGGAGTTTCCAAACAGTTGTCGGGAACAGTGATGTCGAGACTGGGAACGCGAATTGGTTCGGATGGTTATGCACCATTTGAACAAATGAAATCGGGTGAAGCTTATCCAGCCAGTGATTTGTTTAGCTTGGGGGCGACGGCTTTTCATCTACTGACGGGGATACATCCTTCTGATTTGTCGGTGGAACAGGGTTATAGTTGGACTGGAAATTGGCAGCAACATTTGAAAAGTCCCATAGACAAGGGATTGGAATTGATTTTATCTAAGTTGTTGGCAAAAGATATCCAGCAGCGCTATCAATCAGCAGAGGAAGTTTTAATAGATTTTCAACGTCAGTCAACGCCCAAAAATAGCATAAATTTACAAAAAATAGACTTTGAAGTGGTGACAGTTGATGTGCGGGGTAATATAACTAACCGCCAACAGCGTCAAGCACAATTTTTCAGCGAAAATTTAGGTAGCGGTGCAATCTTAGACATGGTAGCAATTCCTGGCGGCCGTTTCGTGATGGGTTCCCCCAGTACAGAAGCAGGGCGAAGTAACAATGAAGGGCCGCAGCGTACTGTTAATATCTCTCCTTTTTTTATGGGTAAATATCCCATTACTCAAGAACAGTGGGAAGTAGTGATGGGGAATAACCCTTCTGATATCAAAGGTTTGAAACGTCCTGTAGAACAAGTAAGCTGGAATAATGCTCTGGAATTCTGCCAGAAAATTTCTCAAAAAACAGGGAAGACTTATCGCTTACCATCGGAAGCGGAATGGGAATATGCTTGTCGCGCGGGAACTACAACACCGTTCTATTTTGGCGAGACAATTACCCCGGATTTAGTTAATTATGATGGCAATTATCCCTACAATGCTGCGCCGAAGGGACTTTACCGCAAACAAACAACGGATGTGGGGAGTTTTCCGCCGAATCCGTTTGGTTTGTATGATATGCAGGGGAATGTTTGGGAATGGTGCAGCGATAAATGGCACGATAATTATAGTGGCGCACCGACTGACGGAAGTTCTTGGGAAACTGCAACGGATAATAAGCGGGTGCTGCGTGGTGGTTCATGGAACAACCATGCGCTCTATTCCCGTAGTGCCGATCGTGACAGGAATTCGGCGGGCTACAAGTTGAGGAACTGGGGTTTTCGTGTGGCGGTAGCTTCGGTTTCTTCCTCGTCCTAGTTTCCGCGTAGTAGTGGTAGGGTGCGTCGCATCAAAAATCTGTAAGGAAGATCGACAATTTCACAGCGACGCACCACACAATAGTAAGGTGCGTCGCATTAAAAATCTGCAAATTGCCTAGAAAATTTCACAGCGACGCACCCTACAAATTAGGATAATTTTTTCAATCGCCCTATCAATCGTCGATTCAATCGCCCAGTCAATCTATACAATATAAACAATATCATTCCTAAAATAAATGATTTGCTGTATCAATCCCGACTGCCCCAATCCTCAAAACCCTGACGGGCAAACATATTGCATCAGTTGTGGCCTTCAACTCGTACCCATCCTGCGAAATCGCTTCCGCATGATCAAACTCCTCGGTCAAGGTGGCTTCGGTCGAACCTATTTAGCAGAAGATATTGATAGACTAAATCAACCCTGTGTCGTTAAACAATTAGCACCCGATGTCCAGGGAACTTGGGCGATTAACAAAGCGGTAGAATTATTTCAGCTAGAAGCTAGACAACTGCAACAGCTAGGACAACATCCCCAAATTCCATCCCTTGATGCCTACTTTGAAGACAACAAATATTTGTATCTCGTACAGCAGTTTGTTGATGGGGAGAATTTGTTGACGCTTTTCCACAATCAGGGAATGTGGCAAGAAAGCCAAGTTAAGCAACTATTACTCGAACTTCTACCTGTTCTCAAATTTGTTCACGAACAAAAAATTGTTCACCGAGATATCAAGCCTGAGAATATTATGTGCCGTCGCAGCGACGGTGTGTTAGTGCTGATTGATTTCGGAGTTTCCAAACAGTTGTCGGGAACAGTGATATCGCGACAGGGAACGCAAATTGGTTCGCATGGTTATGCACCGCTTGAACAAATGCAAGGGGGTGAAGCTTATGCAGCAAGCGATTTGTTTAGCTTGGGGGCGACGGCTTTTCATCTACTGACGGGGGTACATCCTTATGGTTTGTGGACGGAACACGGTTATAGCTGGACTGGAAATTGGCAGCAACATTTGAAGAGTCCCATAGACAAGGAATTGGAATTGATTTTATCTAAGTTGTTGGCAAAAGATATCCAGCAGCGCTATCAATCAGCAGAGGAAGTTTTAAGAGATTTTCACGGTCAGTCAAGACAATCTCCCGCACCGACACCAATTCCCACAATTCCTGTGATTCCACAGCACTCTTTGCCGTTACGAACTAACACAACAAGGCGAGGTTTCTTGCAATTAGCGGGTTTTGCTGGGGGAGGCTTTGCATTAGCTGTGCTGGGTCAAAGTTTGTTGAACAACAAAACTTCTTCATCTTCACCAAATCTTCCACCTTCATCCAACAAGGCGGCCCCATCTCCTAAATCCTCAGCTCAAAAATCATCTCCAAAAACTACAGCCAAAAGTTCATCGCCAAAACCATCTCCACAATCTGTAGCAGAAAGTCCATCGCCAAAACCCTCTCCAAAACCATCTCCAAAACCCGCACCAGAAACTCCAAAACCTACGCCATCTTCCAATGCTTTAAAAAGCTTTACTTTTGAAACAGTGACAGTCAACTCAACGGGGCAAATTGCCAACCGCCGTCAAGGAAAAGCACAGGCTTTTATAGAAAATATTGGCAATGCTATTACTCTAGAGATGGTAGCACTTCCTGGCGGCAGTTTCTTGATGGGTTCGCCCGATACGGAAGCCGGACGAAGTAGTTATGAAGGGCCGCAGCGTACCGTGAATATCCCTGCTTTTTTTATTGGTAAATATGAGATAACTCAAGAACAATACCAAGCGGTGATGGGAAATAACCCTTCTGAGTTCAAAGGTGCGAAACTTCCTGTCGAAAAAGTAAGCTGGAATGACGCTGTGGAATTCTGCAAGCGGCTTTCTAAAAAAACAGGCAAGACTTATCGCTTACCTTCACAAGCGGAATGGGAATATGCTTGCCGCGCCGGAACTAAAACACCTTTCTATTTTGGCGAAACTATTACCCCAGATTTAGTTAATTATAATGGCAATAATCCCTACGCTGGGGCATCGAAGGGACTTTACCGCAAACAAACAACTGATGTCGGGAATTTTTCACCCAATGCTTTTGGACTTTATGATATGCACGGAAATGTTTGGGAATGGTGCAGTCATCTCGACAACGATCGAAGCGATCGCCGGGTGCGGTGTGGCGGTTCCTGGAAGGACACTGCGGTGAATTGTCGCAGTGCGTATCGTCTTAGCAATTTGGCGGGCGATCGTTACTCAGACATCGGTTTTCGCGTGGCTTTGGTTTCCGCGTAGTCTCCGGTTTTCGCTTCTGTACAGTAGTCTCCCGCGAGGACTTTTCTTTTAAGACTCGGCGGTTTCAACCTGGTTGATAAATATAGTCCTTGACGCATCAAAACCTTCATAACCGGGTTTTTTGGGGTTTTTGCGGTCTGTAGCGCGTCTTCTGGGCAAAAAAACCCGGTTTCTGACCACCCGTGCATAAGTCCTATAATAGTTAAAATATGCCAAGGTCACACATCAGGAAGGATAAAAAATATGACCCTCAATCTTCCTCTTCCCGATTCAATTGAAAATTTTATTAACGAACAAGTGGCAATCGGAGGCTACAGTAATGCAGCGGAATACATCTTGCACCTAATTCGCCAAGAACAAGCAAGACTCGCGCGGGTTGAGTCGTTATTGTTGGCTGGTTTGGATAGTGGCAATTCGATAGAGATTACCGATGATTGGTGGGAGCAAAAACGCGCTCAGTTGGTGCAGAAACTTGACCGACAGCAGCAATGACTAAACGGATTGTCATTACACCAAGAGCAAGTCAAGATTTAGACGAAAATTTTGCTTATATTGCTCAAAATAATCTTGATGCTGCATTGCGTTTTTTTGATGCAGCACGTCAGACATTTGCGAGATTGGCTCAAATGTCGGGAATGGGTCGCCTGTATCCGGTTCAAAATCCACGGTTGGAGGGTTTGCGAAGATTGTCAGTTAGGGGGTTTGAGAATTATCTGATTTTCTATCTGTCTTTTGATAACTATATTGAGGTAGTGAGAATTCTGCACGCAGCGAGAGATTTAGAGGAAGTTTTGTCAGGAGATGAAGCTGATTGACTTTGTAGAGTAGGAAAATTTTTCAGGCTGCCAAATCTCCATCCCACGGTTAACTCCTGTCGACATTACTTAATACTCGATCGCGCCCAAAATAGACTTTACATGACCGCACAGATTCCCATGATAATATAGTATGTCAATCTCACAGAAAAGTCAAGCTCGATCGCCGTTAAATCCTAATATTTCAAAAAGCCCGTGAAGCAATTTTATAATTTATTTGCCATTGCACGATCGCCTGTCTCTTCGTTCCCCTCTGTTGGGACGAGAGTTTGACTCTTAAGCGATTTCAAGAGACTGCTGGCGAATTTAAAAATGGTTTCACCCCTCACCCCTAAAAATAGTGGCTCAGGACTAAATATTTAATTAACCATATAGCTATTAACTACCAATAGCGAACCCAAATGCTGCATTCCAGATGCGAGGGGTAACGCCCTCGGCGAATTAGCCAACAGTCTCTTTCAATCGCCGAATCTCTCGCCGAATCCCTCGCCCACAATTAATCAAGGTTAATATAGGATTTGGCGGCGATCGATACTACAATGCCATTAAACGCCGCATCGCTTCTGTCTGAAATGCTACACGAGTTGGAAATAATGACAGATCCGTGGCAAGATTAAGGGAATGTTAAGTTATGCGACGCTTTCGCAAACAAGATTTCCCGCTGAAACTGTCCCCCTAACCCACCTTCCCCATTAGGAACCCACCCATCTATGATTCCCAACCATTCCTTCGCGGCTGACGAGCATTCTAGCAAACCCGACAAGCCCGAGGAAGCTTGTGGCGTTTTCGGTATCTACGCACCGGGTGAAGATGTCGCCAAGTTGACCTACTTCGGTTTGTATGCCTTGCAGCACCGGGGTCAGGAATCCGCAGGGATTGCCACCTTTGACGGTGAAAAAGTCCACCTGCACAAAGATATGGGACTGGTTTCCCAAGTCTTCAACGAATCGAGTTTAGGTCACTTGCCCGGTAACTTAGCCGTAGGGCACACTCGCTACTCTACTACCGGCTCGTCGCGCGTGGTCAACGCTCAGCCTGTGGTTGTCGAAACTCGTTTGGGAAGTCTGGCATTAGCACATAACGGGAATCTTGTCAATACCAAAGAATTGCGGGAAGAATTGCTGTCTCGGAAGTGCGAGTTTGTCAGCACGACGGATTCAGAGGCGATCGCAGTGGCGATCGGTTCCGAGGTAGACAAGGGCAAAGACTGGCTGGAAGCAGCGATCAGTGCGTTTGCTATGTGCCAAGGAGCCTTTAGTTTGACGATCGCCACCCCCAAAGGCGTGATGGGAGTCCGCGACCCCCAGGGCGTCCGCCCGCTGGTAATTGGCATCCTCCCCACAACTCCGGTACGATACGTTTTAGCATCGGAAACTTGTGGCTTGGATATTATCGGTGCTGAATTTTTGCGGGACGTAGAACCGGGGGAATTAGTTTGGATTACAGAGGAAGGTATGGCTTCCTTCCACTGGAGTCAGCAGCAGAAGCGCAAACTTTGCATCTTTGAAATGATCTATTTTGCTCGCCCCGATAGCCAAATGGAAGGTGAAAGTTTGTACAGCTACCGCCTGCGGATCGGGCGTTTGTTGGCTGCAGAATCTCCGGCTGATGCGGATATAGTCATCGGCGTTCCCGATTCTGGAATCCCGGCGGCGATCGGCTTTTCTCAAGCTTCCGGCATTCCTTACGCCGAAGGATTGATTAAAAATCGCTACGTCGGGCGCACTTTTATTCAACCGACTCAGACAATGCGGGAGTCAGGAATCCGCATGAAACTCAACCCTCTCAAAGATGTGTTGGAAGGAAAGCGGGTAATTATTATCGATGATTCGATCGTGCGCGGTACTACCAGCCGCAAAATCGTCAAAGCCTTGCGGGATGCTGGCGCAACCGCAGTTCACATGAGAATTTCCTCGCCACCGGTGACTCATCCGTGTTTCTACGGGATCGACACCGACAATCAAGATCAGTTGATTGCTGCTACTAAGTCAGTCGCAGAAATCGGCGCCCAAATTGGAGTAGATTCTTTGGCTTTCTTGAGTTGGGATGGAATGCTGAAGGCGACTAACGAAGACCCGATGAGTTTTTGTTCGGCGTGTTTCACCGGCGATTATCCGATCGACGTTCCAGAAATGGTAAAACGGTCTAAGCTCATATTAGAAAAAGCTGGAACCTAGAAAATCAACAAGCGGGAAAGTGATCGCCCGTCACTTTCCGCAATTTATGGATTTTCAAGTTTTTCTGGTAAGTCATTGCCAGAATGTGTGTAGAAATGTTACATTAACTTAGCTTTAGCAATTCTTGCAGAATTGGTGAACTGTAGTGAACAGTCGCTTGGGTATCACTTGTGTGAAACCCAACCCTCGGATTGGAGATTTGAGATTGGAGATTTGAGATTTGTGCTTGAATCTAAAATCGCCAATCTAAAATAGATGGTTTTTCCTTACACTCTCGTTCACAATTCCTGCTCGAAACGCTGTATGCTACCTGCAGACTGGAGGTAGTTCCTCCAGATGTACACTCTCAGATTGAAGTCGCATTTCGCACCAACAACGGGCACATGAGATTTTTTCAGATAACAGGGTCGATCGCACTAAATTTTCCCACACAAGTATTCCACAAGCCAACTTGCTTGAGAATCGCGGACGGGCTGTTCATGCGAACTAAAGAACTTTAGAAACCCTTGCAGAGTAAAAAATATGGCTCCTTGCAGTTTGAATGTTACCTCACCTGCATAGGCGATACAAGCCCCCCACATGAGTCGGGGAGAGCCAAAAAATTTAGATATTAGTTAAGCCCCCAGATTCATCTGTGGAGTGAATCTAAAATCTAAAATCTAAAATCTAAAATCGATTGACTGTTAAAAGAAGGCGGAATGCGGTTTCTCAAGTCAGCTTAAATCGGAAACTTCGTGCAATCAAATACTGTTCTCAATCAGCCGAGCAATCAAGGCTCATCCTCTCGTACAGCAGAGTTACCTTTTACTCTTCAAGATATCAAGGCAGCCATTCCAGCCCACTGTTTTGAGCCCTCGGCATGGAAATCTCTGGCTTATTTCTTTTTAGATATTGGCATCATCGCAGGTTTGTATGCGATCGCCTACACCCTCGATTCCTGGCTCTTTTATCCAATCTTTTGGTTGATGCAAGGAACCATGTTTTGGGCATTGTTTGTAGTGGGCCACGACTGCGGACACGGTTCATTTTCTAAGAGCAAATGGCTCAACAACCTGATCGGACACCTCTCCCACGCTCCAATTCTCGTGCCCTTCCACGGTTGGCGGATTAGTCACAGAACCCACCACGCAAATACAGGCAGCTTAGATAACGATGAAAGCTGGTATCCGGTATCGGAGAGCAAATACAATCAAATGCCTTGGTACGAAAAGCTGGGACGCTTTTATTTGATGTTATTTGCCTATCCAATTTATCTATTTCGCCGATCGCCCGATCGGGTAGGTTCTCACTTCATGCCCGGTAGCCCGATTTTCCGTCCGTCCGAAAAATGGGATGTGTTGACAAGTTCCGCATCCTTGGTACTGATGGTAGGCTTTTTAGGCGCGCTAACCTATCAGTTTGGTTGGCTGTTTTTACTCAAGTTCTACTTGGTTCCCTATGTAGTGTTCGTGATGTGGCTGGATTTGGTAACATTCCTGCACCACACAGAAGCCGATATTCCTTGGTATCGCGGTAATGATTGGTCTTTCTTGAAAGGTGCATTGTCTACGATCGATCGCGACTACGGAATCATCAATTCCATCCATCACGATATCGGCACTCACGTAGCCCACCACATTTTCTCGACAATGCCCCACTATCACTTGAAGGAAGCAACGGAAGCAATTAAACCAGTGTTGGGCGATTATTATCGCAAGTCAACCGATCCAATTTGGAAGAGCTTTATTCGCTCTTACTGGGATTGTCATTTTGTCTCCGATACAGGTTCTGGAGTTTACTACGAATCACCTAACAGTCGGCGATCGGCTGAAGTTAAGTAGCTTCAATAAACAATAGAATACGTAAAAACCCGGCTTCTTAAAGAAACCGGGTTTTTCATTATTTTTGCGCGTGTTTCATCAGATGTTTCATATCGTTTCCGGTTGTATCGGAATGATTTAACCGCAGAGGGCGCAGAGAACGCAGAGGGAGAGAATACAGAGATGAATACAGGACGATGCTACCGGATTTGATATCACATCTGGAGGGGTGACAAACCGCCCCAAACCCAGAGTTCTCTTCTTTGTGGAACAGGCCGGAAAGCCTGTTACTGACAATAGTACAACCTCTCAGCTTTATAGACCTCTTTGTCACCCCCCCAGCTAGCTGCATCGAGGTTTTCAGCCTTCATTGTCCCGAAAAAATATATCAGCCACTACTTTTTACCCCAAACATCCGGGATAGCCAACAGTTTTTAAATTTAAGGCTGCGATTTTTCCAAAGCTTGTATTACTACTTCAGCCTTTGCAGTCCAACCAATAATACCGCCTTGGGCGCGAATCATATCGATCGCACTCTGTTTAAACTCTGGAAAGTAACTGGCAGTAGCATCCTCAACAAGTAAACATTCAAACCCCCGATCGTTAGCCTCACGCATAGTTGTTTGAACGCAAACCTCAGTCGTGACTCCAGTAAAAATTAGGTGAGTAATCGCTTTTTCACGAAGAATTAATTCCAAATTAGTGTGATAAAAAGCGCCCTTACCTGGTTTATTAATTACTATCTCATCAGGCCTAGGTGTCAATTCTGAGATAATTGAATTCCCCGGCTCACCCAAAATTAAAATTCGTCCCATCGGGCCTCGATCGCCAATTTTCAGTTTACTTTGACCCCGCTTTTGCTTAGATGGAGGACAATCAGAAAGGTCAGGTTGATGACCTTCAATAGTGTGAACAATAGGGAGATGGCGATCGCGAAATACCTCTAACAACTGCTTTACCGTTGGTACGATCGCCTGTAGTTGGCTGACATCATTGCCTAAAGCTTCACCAAATCCCCCAAGCTCCAAAAAATCTCGCTGCATATCGATGATAACCAAAGCCACCCCGCCAGAGACTGGCAGTTCATAATCATAAGGTTGGGCAGATATTAAGACCATATTGATATAGGTTTTTCCCAAATTACTAGGACTATGCAGCCAGCTTGGCTGACAACACTGTGATTACTGTTAGGCGGGTTAATCACAAAAGTTCCGGCTTGGTGTTCGCCATTCTGGTCAGTTTGCGATCCAGTTAGTACATAAATATGTTCAAAACCAGTATGCGTGTGCCTTGGGACACTTGCTCCCGGCTGATACCGCAATAGAGCCGCAGCCGATCCACTTTCGTTGTCACCATAAAGTCGGTAGATTTCCACCCCATCACGGAATGGTTGCCAAGCCAACTCATTCTGCCACGTCGCGATATTAGGTAAATCCTTAAGGAGCAAAGTTTGGTTCAGTAGTTCAGTCATAGGTATTCCCAAATTGATTAGTGTCCTGCCATACTCTTACCTATCTGAACAAAATCTGCATCTGCGATCGTACTTTCATAAGTAAAATTCCCGCCACTAATTACCAAAACCCGATCGGACAACTTCAGCAGTTCATCTAAATCTTCGCTCACCAATAACACAGCTACACCTCGGTTGCGAGCCTCAATAATCTGACCGTGAATATACTCCACAGCAGCAAAATCAAGACCAAAGCAAGGATTCGCGGCAATTAGTAACTTAATATGTTCGGCAGAGAGTTCCCGCGCTAACACTGTGCGCTGTACATTTCCCCCCGACAGATTGCCGATAGGCGTATCTGGCGAAGGCGTTTTAATTTTGAAAGTATTAATTAAGCTCTTAGCCGCCTGCCTAATTTCTTTCAGGATGAGTAAGATACTTGCTTTAGCTTGGGGAGGGCGATCAAACGTCCGCAGCGCTAAATTTTCTGCCACACTCATGTGTGGCACACAAGCATTATGAAGGGGTTCTTCTGGTAGGGCGAAGACCTGATGTTTAAACATCTCGGCTCGTGTTGCTGTATAAACTTCGCCATTGACCAACACATCTCCACTTGTAGCAGAACGCTGACCAGCCAACACCTCCACCAATTCCCGCTGACCATTGCCAGAGATACCTGCAATCCCAACAACTTCGCCGCTGTGAACTGTGAGATTTACTCCTGTCAATACCTCCATACCGTTGTCTTTATTGGCATGAAGGTCTTTAACTTCAAGGACAGGAATAGTCGTTGGCGGGGCTGTCTTTTCAACTTGTGTTGGCTCACGCCTTTCACCCATCATCATTTCAGACATATCCGAGACAGTCAGATCCTTTACCAAACCCTGACCTGCAAACTTCCCTTTACGCAGCACCGTGATGCTATCGCAAAACGCCATCACTTCCCGGAATTTGTGGCTGATAATTAAGACGCTTAATCTTCCGGCAGTAACTTCTGCGCGCAGTAAACCTAAAACCTCATCCGCTTCCTGCGGAGTCAGCACCGAAGTAGGTTCATCCAGAATCAAGATCCGACTCTGAAGATATATCTGTTTAAGAATTTCTAGCTTTTGTTTTTCCCCAGCAGCTAATTGAAAGACCGGGGTATCTAGAGGAACTCGGAAAGGAGCAGTTTTCATAAAAGCCTTTAACTGCTCGTACTCTGCTTTCCAGTTAATCAAATTAGGGCTATCAAAGCGGGACAAAACCAGATTTTCCGCTACAGTCATCGCAGGCACAGAGGTGAAGTGCTGGTAAACCATGCCAATGCCGTACTTATGAGCATCGCGAGGGCTTGCGATCGCAGTTTCCTGCTTATCAATCAAAACTTGGCCTGAAGTAGGAGTATAGAAACCCATCACACATTTAACAAGGGTACTTTTGCCGGCTCCGTTCTCGCCCAGCAAAGCATGAAACGTCCCTGGTTTTAGCGTCATTGAGAAGTTATCAAGTGCAGTCATCGTGCCAAACCGCTTAGTCATGTTAACCACCTCTAGTTCTGGTGGTTGAATAAAGTTTTGAGTTGTGAAGTTTGAGTCTTGACTGTCTAGATAATTTTGAGTATTTAGTGCTGAGTTTTTGGCTAGAGAGTCTTTCACTTCTGTCATGTTTTTATCTCCTGTAAAGTTTTCAGTTTATCGGCTATTTATGAGATTTGATTCTTTAGTTAGATGGCTGGATTCATTTCAATGCTTGAAGTATTTACTTTTTGTTTCCTCAAAATTAAACACTTAAAGCTTTGATAAATGCTTCTGAATCAGCAACAGTTCCAAACACTCCTCCCTGCATCTGAATCATCTTAAGTGCCGCCAAATGGTTGCCATAATCTGTTGCGCCCGTACAGTCAGATAAGAGCAAACATTCATAACCGCGATCGTTTGCATCTCGCATTGTGGTATGGACGCAGACATCGGTTGTAATGCCAGCCAAAACAATATTTTGAATGCCTTTGCGTTTCAGTAGCAGATCTAAATCCGTGGCATAGAAGGAGCCTTTTCCAGGCTTGTCAATCACCGCTTCACCAGGCAAAGGCGCGAGTTCTGGAATGATTTCCCACCCTGCTTCACCTCGAACGAGAATTCTACCGCAGGGGCCGGGATCGCCAATTCCGGCGTTAATTTGGCGCGATCGCCACTGCTTGTTTTCTGGTAAATCTGCTAAGTCGGGGCGGTGTCCTTCGCGGGTGTGCATGATATGGAAGTGCTTCGCCCGTGCCACTTCTAAGACTTGCTTGATTGGCTCAATAGGAGCGCGAGTCAGTGACAAGTCGTAGCCCATCTTGTCAACATATCCACCAATGCCGCAGAAATCAATTTGCATATCAATTATCAGCAGCACCGTATTTTCTGGCCGCAAATCGCCATTGTAAGGATAAGGATATGGTTCAGCTTCTACAAAACGTCCCATGTTTTCTTCCTTGCGATAAATTCCTGTTTTACGTGCTAGTTCCTAAAGATCCAGGCGCGCC
Organism: Microcoleus sp. B6-A1; assembly: GCF_036705085.1. Taxonomy (NCBI): domain Bacteria; kingdom Bacillati; phylum Cyanobacteriota; class Cyanophyceae; order Oscillatoriales; family Microcoleaceae; genus Microcoleus; species Microcoleus sp. B6-A1. The sequence continues at coordinate 15,590 of NZ_JAUBTU010000031.1, read as the reverse complement.
GGTCAAAGTTCGTTTTGGCGAACAAGTAATAATCATGATCGCCAGCGTCAGGATGTAGGGTGAAGCATTGAATAAGTAGTAATAGGAATCCACCCCTACTGATTGCAAAGCGGGGCCGATCGCCTGTGCTCCCCCAAATAGCAACGAGGCGTATAAGCACTGAACTGGATTCCAACGGGCGAAAATTACCAGCGCTACCGCCATTAGTCCTTGACCGCTAGAGATGCGTTCTGTCCAGCTACCGGGATAGTAAAGGGATAAATAAGCACCACCAATTCCAGCTAAGAAACTGCCTGCGATAATGCAGAGCATACGAACTTTATTAATGGAGATTCCCATTGCTTTTGCAGCATCGGGACTATCCCCAACTGCACGAATAAATAACCCCCAGCGAGTTGATTTAAAGAACCACTGCATTAGAGGGGCGATCGCTACACCTAACAAAAATAGGGGACAAATTTGTAGCGCTGATTGCACCGGAGGCAGATGACTCCAAGCACCCAGAGGTAAACTAGGCAACTGGGTGGCACTTGGTTGAATAAAAGGTTTGCCAAAAAAGAAAGCAATGCCGCTACCAAAAATAATCATGGCGATGCCTACGGCAATGTCGTTTACTTTTGGTTGTATGCACAGCCAAGCGTGGATAAAACCTAGTACCATGCCCGCTAGACCAGCGGCTAAAACACCTAACCAAGGCGATCCAGTCTGATAAGAAATAGCATAGGCACTCATCGCACCCGTTAACAGTGTCCCTTCTAACCCCAAATTAATCTTGCCGCTTTTTTCAGTCAGGCATTCGCCCAAACTGACGAACAAAAATGGAGCGCTACCCCGCAAAGTTCCTGCTAAAATACCTAAAGGTACTCCCCACCAACCTAATACTTCTGCTGCCATTGTGGATTCCTCCGATTTGAGATTTTGGCTTAACGTATTGCTTAGACAGTGGCTATTGATGGCTGCTCGCTAGAAGGTGGCTGCTGAGGGCGATCGGTTAACTGTTCTTTGAAAAATGGCAAACGTCCGTAGAGCGATTCGCTATACAGAACTACCAAAAAGACCAACCCTTGGAACACTAAAACCGTTGCATCGGGCAGTCCATGTGCTCGTTGCAAGATGCCGCCACTAGCAAGAATGCCGCCAAGCAGAATTGCCACAATAGTCGCAGCAAGAGGGTTGTGTCGAGCAATGAATGCGACTAAGATACCGCTGTAGCCATAGTTAGCATTAAGTGATTCGTTAGCTCGACCATGCACGGCGGCGACTTCCACCATGCCAGCCAAACCCGCACAAGAGCCAGCTAGGAAACAGATTGCCATTGTCAACTTGCCTACAGGAAGTCCGGCAATTCGAGCAGCACGGATGTTACCTCCTGCGGTTCTAGCTGCAAAGCCAAAGGTAGTACGTTGGATCAGGAAGTAGGCGATCGCACAAGCAACCAACCCATAAATTAGACCGTAGTGAACGCGGGTTCCTGGAATATTTCCTAACATATTCACGTCAGGAATCGGGTAACTAGAAATTTTATTGACACTGCTGGGGTCACGCATCACGCCGCCGACTAAATGATTCAGCAGGGCGATCGCAATATAGTTCAACAACAAGCTGCTAATTGTCTCATTCACAGCCCGGTAATAGCGCAAAGCTCCCACTGCACCAATCCACACACCTCCACAGACAATTCCTGCCAGCGCCATTGCAATTTGCACTAACGTCGGCGGTGCAGAAGATAAAGCCAGTCCAGCGGCGACAGCCCCCAGACCCCCAACTACTAAAGCGCCTTCGTTGCCGATAATCATCAACCCCAAACGGGCAGGCAAAGCCGTACACAGAGAACTCAACATCAACGGTGCAGCCCTGATCAGGGTGTTTTGGAATGAATGCCAACTACCAAATGCTGCTTTGTAGATTGAGGCATAGACAGCAAAGGGATTAGATCCAGCCGCCGCACAAAATATTCCAAACAATACCAATGAGAAGACGATGGCGGCGATCGGGATACAAACCGCTTCCAAAGTTGTACGCCAGTTTTGACGGTTAATCATCATCAGAATACAATATGAATTACTAAGAAAATGATGAGTGTTGAATGAAAAACTTGCTTGTATAGCAGTTGCCGACGGGCGTGAAATACTTTCTTAGGAATGAGAATTAAATAACTTACAATGCGTGATGGTTCTTGTGGGATGGGCGTCCCGCCCGTCCAGAAAGGGCGGGCTATAAGCCCAACCCCTACTCCCCACTTTCAAGAGTGTAAATTATTTAATTCGCGATCCTAATTAACTCGTAACTTTACCGATGACGCCTGATGCCAGCCAATTCATCTTTTCTAGTTCTGCGTCTTGCTGCTTGTAATCCTTACCTTCAGCAATCACAACTTTCCCGGTGTTATCTTTTATTTCCCCCTTATAAATGACCATACTGCCATCAAGAAACTTACTCTTAGCAGCATCAGCATCCTTTTGCGCTTCGGCCGTTACGGCGCTACCGTAGGGCGACAGCTTCAAAAAACCATCCTTCAAACCACCACGTACTAAATGGGGAATGCCTCCGTTCATTAGCGTCTTACCAGCATTAAGCATTTCAGCATACTTAGAATAGACATTCGTCCAGTCCCACTCGGCACCTGTTAAATATCCTTTGGGCGCAAGTTGGGCTTGACTCGCATGGTAGCCAGTACAGAAAATGCCTCGTTTCTCAGCGGTTTCTATCACCACTTTGGGGCTATCTACGTGACAGGTAATTACATCAACACCCTGGTCAGCCATACTATTTGCAGCATCAGCTTCTTTAACAGGCAAAGACCAATCTCCTGTAAAAATCACTTGAGTTGTAACGTCTGGCTTAATGCTACGTGCCCCTAATGTAAAGCTATTGATATTGCGTAATACTTGCGGTATGGGTTTAGCAGCAATAAATCCTAATTTTCCGGTTTTGGAAGCGTGGGCAGCAACAATGCCTGCTATGTACTCACCCTCATCTATGTAGCCAAAATAGCTGCCAACGTTATTTGGATGTTTACCTTCCTGATAAAGTCCACCGCAGTGAAAGAATTGTACCTCCGGGTAATCCTTTGCCAGTTTCAGAATATGCGGGTCAAAGTACCCGAAGGACGTAGGGAACAGAACCGTTGCCCCATCCTGTTCAATCATGTTCCTCATCGTTTCTTGTACCGATGTAGTTTCAGGAACATTTGCTTCCTCTACGGTTTTTACCCAGGCTAATTTTGAAACCCCAGCGTTCCCTTCGGCTTGGGCTTGATTGTAGCCGTAGTCATCTTTGGGGCCAACATAAATAAATCCCATCACAATTGGCTTATCTTTTCCAGCCGAGTTTGCTTGAACCTCTTTAGCAGGAGTACATCCAGTCCAAAGGCGCGAGGTGACTGCAAACGCTGTAGTAGATAAAATCCCACGAATTACTTGACGCCGAGGTATAAACAATGACTTTTGGGTACTCATTCTCTATGTTCTCACTAAAAGTATTTAAGAGGAATTCATAGCTAAGCTGTAACGCTTATACTTGCTGGGAATTGCTAGATAGATTCACGCTACATTTGCCAGCTTTTAGTCGAGCTATTCAGCAATGAGATTAAATGCGTTAATAACTATTTACATTCACATCACATCGTGAATTTAATGAAAAAGATACATGGTAAACCAAAACTAATTCTAATATAAAATTAGTTTTTGCTGGAAAGGTTCTTTTAGGAAAGTCGAATCCCCTAAAATTTAATGATGTTTATCTTATACCAATTACTTTTAGTGGTAAGTTTTTTTATAAAAACTTAATAATATTCGCCAAATTGTCTCCCAAAAAGTTCGCTAGAAACAAAATTAAACAATAATGTTCACCACAAACAAAAAAGAATTTTTGAGTTCTTCTGGCACGTCACTAGCTTTTCAGTCTTGGACGCAACGTAAAAATAAGTCTAGTCTGAATCAAAAACATTAGAAATCGATCTTATAAAATCAGAAAAACTGTCCTTGATTTCTAATAACAGTCAATAAGAGGTATTTTACAGCGTATTCCAGCTTTATGAAGTACACCCCAGAAACCGGGTTTCTTTACAGTTCTCGCATCGTTACTGATTCTGTTCAATAAACCCGGTTTCTCGGGCTCTACATCTACATGGAATATGCTGTATGTCTATGGGAACTCTTTTGGGGTAGCCTTCTAGCCCGCCCCAAAGGTAAAAACTAAATGCAGTACAGCTTAGTTAGGACTTCAGTCCGAGCAAGTTTTATGAGGACTTCAGTCCTCACTACCAACTTTATAACGGTGTACCGGACATAATATTACAGATTGCCTTTAAGCCTGATCGCCGTAACAATAGTCCACGCATCTACCAACAGCAACAGCAGCGTACATCCCAGCAAAATAAGATACATCCAAGGCTGCGACAAAGGGCGAACATCTCTAGTATCAATACCTGTTTTTGCTTCCACCAAACCGACTAATTTACCAAATCCAGCCACTCGCATTGGCAACAAATAACCTTCACCCGAATGACTCAAAAAATAGTAAACTAAACCTCCTTGACCGGTCGATCGAGGTTTGAGAGCTTTTACCTCAGTCCAAGGTAGCGACCAACCCTTGCGAAAAAAACGCGGAAACCAGTTGGGATATGTGACTTCAATCCCTTCCTCGCTCAAAATTACCCTTTCACTGAGCACGCCGTACAGGCCCACAGCGCCGACAACAATTCCCGCCCAGAGTGCGGCGGGAGGAACGGCTGCTTTCGTTACTTCCGACAAAAAGGGCAAGGGAATTGTCAGGGCTGCGTACAAGCTCAACAGCGTGATTCTAATCAGGGGAGAAAGCCGGAATACCGCCGGCTCAAATACTGGGGCCGAAGATGGGGAAGAGGCAATAGGTTGTGCTGACATGGCTGAAATTCTAGAAGCTGTTTAATGATATTTTTGCACAGCTTCCGGGGCCACCAACAAAACTCAGGGAAATAGGAAAAACTGGACAATCTTTGCAATCGGGAGTTTTGATCTAAAATTCATTTCACAAACTTTGATTCTTAAGTGTTGAGTTTTTAACGCTTTGCTGAAGTTGGAATTTTGAGCGCGGAGTTATCAATTAACTGACAATTTATAACTCAAAACTCACAACTTCAATTAATCAACGGCCGTTAGTGCCGGTACAGTCAAAGGTTCTGAGATTTCTCGGGATTTGGGGCGGCCGGCTATTGCTGTTCGATCGCCCTGAACTGCCTCTGGGGATCTGCTAGGATTGACCTTTGAATAGGGGCCTTCGTTAATCTGCAAGCGATCGCAAGGAATTTTATCCGACAAAATTGCACTAGCCATCATCCCGGTGTGAATTTCCAATGCTGCGGCCGGCATCGCTTCAAACACTAAGCGCTGTCCGGGAAACACCACTCGTTCAAAGTACCAGTTAGGAATGTTGGCGATGCGAGCAATCTGAATCTGACTGGTGGCGTTGACGTAGCAGCACAGAATCTTGCTGTCGGTGTCTGAGGGTACGGGGTCAAGAATTTGAGCCATAACTGCTGAGGGAGCCTTACCTAAAAGTTTTAGTTATCTTCTCAGGCTAACACTAGGTGATCCCGCCTACTGTAAAGCCGACTACCAACTCCCTAATACATGAGAGACCGATCGAACTTAAATTAAAATCTAACCGGATAAATATCTGCTTTTTGACTCCTAGCTGGGATTTTCATTCAAAATACGCTGTATTGACTTAAAAATTAGCTTTTTTCTGCTGCTCTCGCCGATCGACACCAACAAGCTCGGCTTTTAGCCAGTTTAAAAAAATTTAAGAATATTTAATGTCAAATTGCGAAAATTAGACATATTGTAAAGTTATATTAAAAGAATATTAACATAGCTGAAAAAGTTCCACTTTAGGATATGGCAATCATGGAAAACCGAGAAAACCGAGTCCTGTACGTTCGCCTCCCTTGCAATCCGATTTTCCCGATCGGAGTTGTGTATCTTTCGGATCACGTACACAAGCTGTTTCCCGATGTCGAACAGCGCATTTTCGATTTAGGTGCCGTACCCCCCCTGGATTTCGCTAAAGCTTTAGATGCCAGCATAGACGAGTTTAAGCCGACTCTGCTGGTTTTCTCTTGGCGCGACATTCAAATTTACGCGCCCGTCGGCGGCAGGGGCGGCAACCCGTTGCAAAATGCCTTCGAGTTTTACTACGCCAAAAATCCGCTGATCAAGTTCCGGGGAGCACTCGGAGGACTGCGTTTAGCCGCGTCTTACTACACCGAACTCTGGCGCAATTTGGGACTGATTAAGCGCGGATTGAAGCGGGCCCGGAAATACCGCCCCGAAGCTCGTGCAGTAGTCGGCGGCGGTGCTGTGAGCGTGTTTTACGAGCAGTTGGGCCGCAGTTTGCCCACGGGAACTGTGGTTTCGGTGGGGGAAGGCGAAGCTTTGCTGGAGAAGTTGATTAAGGGCGAAGATTTGGCCGAGGAAAGGTGTTATGTGGTGGGGGAAACTGTGCCGCGCGCGAAGCTAATTCACGAAAAACCAGCCAACATCGAGAAAAGTGCTTGCGATTACAATTACATCGAAACGATTTGGCCGGAGTTTTCCTATTATCTACAGGATATGGACTTCTACGTCGGAGTCCAAACCAAGCGCGGCTGTCCTCATAATTGCTGTTACTGCATTTATACCGTGATTGAAGGGAAACAAGTGCGGATCAATCCGGCGGATGAGGTGGTGGCGGAGATTCGGCAATTGTACGATCGAGGTATCCGCAATTTCTGGTTTACCGACGCTCAATTTATCCCAGCACGCAAATTCATCGACGATGCAGTTGAATTATTGCAAAAAATCATCGCCGCCGGCATGACTGACATACACTGGGCGGCTTACATCCGTGCGGACAATCTCACACCCGAATTGTGCGATTTGATGGTAAAAACGGGGATGAATTACTTTGAAATCGGCATCACCAGCGGTTCCCAGGAACTGGTTCGCAAAATGCGGATGGGCTACAACTTGCGAGTAGTTTTGGAAAATTGTCGCGATTTAAAAGCCGCCGGTTACAACGATGTGGTTTCCGTTAATTACTCGTTTAACGTCATTGACGAAACCTTTGAAACTATCCGGCAAACTATTGCTTATCACCGAGAATTAGAGCGAATTTTCGGAGCCGATAAAGTAGAACCCGCGATTTTCTTTATCGGGTTGCAGCCACACACAATTTTGGAAGAATACGCCTTTAAAAAGGAGATTCTGCAACCTGGTTACGATCCCATGAGTTTGATGCCTTGGACAGCGCGCAAGTTGCTGTGGAATCCCGAACCTTTGGGTTCGTTTTTCGGGCAAATTTGTTTAGAAGCTTGGCAGCGAAATTCCAATGATTTCGGTCGCGAAGTGATGGCAATTCTGGAGGAAAAACTCGGCTGTGCGGCTTTGGAAGAGGCATTAACCGCACCTGTGGAAATCAAAGATAAACAGTTGGCAGCAGTTAATTAATTACCAGGTTCGCAGTCAGGACGACGGTTATTTAAAAAATGGGAAATGGGAGGAAAAATGTATCTTCTGTTTCCCTTTTTATTATTCACTAAATAGCTAAGCGCCCATAAACAATTACTGTGTAACTGAGTCAGTTCGCGATCGCATGGGAGGCGAGAAACCCGGTTTCAATGAAAATCAAAGGTTTAGTAACGAGAAATATATAGCCTTTCTCAGAAAGATGAGGTACGACTGGCCTCCGTGGCCTCCGTGGCCTCCGTGGCCTCCGTGGCCTCCGTGGCCTCCGTGGCCTCCGTGGGCATACCTCACTTTTTTGAGAACCGCTATATGAAGAAATCCGGTTTCTCAGCTCAGCGTGAACAAGTCATAAAATCTTAAAAATGTCATAAATGCAAGAGATTGCTTTCCTTCGATCGCATTGACATACTTATGTATTTTCACTGGCGTAGGGTGCACAGTTCGCACCTTACTTAAACGGACAGTGTACCGTATTCATGCACCTTTCACCTCTGATATTAAATATTATTAATATCCAGCAAAGATAGCTTAAGATGTAATTATATAGTTAAAACCAGGAGTGACAAGATGTTTGATAAAGATAGAGTTAAGGGCATTAAAGGAGTAGTTCTAGTTATGGCAGGCATTAGTGCGATCTGCTTTTTGACAGCCTCAGCAAAAGCAACTGCACTAAATCAACCGATTGCCAAATTTGGGGCGATCGCACCCAACACTTTGGGCAATAATCCACCGCTGCAAATTGCTCAAGTTGAGGGATGTCCGAGGGCCGAAATGGTGCAATTTTTCGCAACGCCCAACTTTTCTATATACATTTGCAAAACCCAGGAAGGCGATATTTTTTACCGCGGCCTCAGTAAAATAAATGGCAGTCAAATCAATGTCATGCAAGTAACGACAGGTGACGACGGAAGTTATGAAGCGACTAACGGCAATATTATCTATTCGATTAACCCCCAACGCCTGCAAGTCCGGCAGAATGGTAAGGTAATCTTGACCGAAGCTGTTATCAAGTAGCACTAATTGTGATTCAACGATCGCTCCTCTAAATTTAGGGTGTATTTTATTTAAAAAGTGAAAATTAAATACCAGCAAAAATATATTGATTCCTTAATAATCAAAGAGAATCAGTGGTAACGGTTATAAAATTGACTAACTTTTATTCAAATACCTCTCAATCAGGACGATCGCCACAATATCGTCCACTGGCTTCGGTGGCGTCCGCATTCCCTCGGGAATCAAGCGCGAAAGTCCCGTCGGAGGGTACATTTGCCAGTAGCGTTCCCTCGCTTCTAAGCTGCTGTACCTCTCGTCAACCTGAACAATTTTGAGCGCAGGCGACAAACTCTGCGTCAATTTTTGTTTCCAACTCTTAGAAGTCGTTTGATCTCCGAGTACCAATAACTCAATGGGAAACTGTTCGCACAAAGATTGAATAGTAGATATCGCTGCTTCCGACAGCACAACTTGATGGTAGCAGACCTTCTTATCTCTACCCATTACAGCTATGCCGCATTTGTCTTTACCTGGATCGAAACCTAAAATCATAGCCTGTTACCCATTATTAATTACCAAATTTATTTTTTAACTTTCAAATCTCCTTGGCCTTGTGTTTGTTGTCCGGTGCGGAAAACAACGACTCCGTTTTCAAGAGCCACTAAATCTATTTTAAGCGGGCCGGCGATGTAAGTGACATCTGTGGCGATCGCTTGAACGTCCAGCGGTTTCTCGTACTGCTGCAATCGCTCGATAAAACCAGCTAAAGTTTCAATCTGACTGTCGGCCACTTGAACTCTACCGCCGACAACGCCGATCAGGCGAGCGCGAAATTGACAAGCTTCTATCAATTGCAGCAACTGCTGCCGCACCTGTTCGTCAGTCAAAGTCACCGGATCGACAGCAACCCCTGCAATCACATCTCCAGCGCGGAACACAACTCGATTGATTTCTGCTTCTGCAAATACCTTAATTAGCTTTTCTTCCCGCAGGTAATTAGCGCCGGCAACAATTCGCACCACGTAGTCTTGACCGTCTTTAATCTGACTAATTAGTTGATCGATTTCTGCTTTAGTAATTTGAATAACCTGGTCTCTAACCTTCTTATTTTCCGGCTGCATCAGTCCGACGGTGGTTTTATTTGCTTCTTGCAAAAGTCGATCGATCGCGCGACTCGCCATACCGGGTTCAATAATGCGAACCACGCCAGCAGCTAAAATTTGACCGCGCCTGATGGCAACTGTACCCTCGCGGATTGCCTGAAAATCGCGTTCCAAAATTTGCACTTGCTGCTGCAAGACAGTTTGTTGCTGTTCGAGTTGAGCTTGTTGCTGTGCCAAGGTTTCTAGGAGTGCTTCCCTCTCGGCAATTACTTTGTCGCGCTCGATAATGGTTCGATCGCGCTCGGCCAGATTTTGCACCCGCTGAGCAATTTCCTTGTCTCGCTGGGCAATTAGTTCGTTGCGATCGACAATTTCTGCGTCTCGTCTGGCAATTTCTCTCTCTCGCTTGGCAATTTCTCGATCGCGCTGGGCAATTTGAGTTTTTACCTGCTCGATTAACTGTTGGCGTTCCTCTTGCAGTTGGGCGATTTCCGCTCCTAAAGTCGTTTTTTGACCAGAAACTGTTTTCAATTGGTTCTCGGTGCGATCGAGCTGAGCTTGTGTAGTCGATCGAATCGTTTCCACCAGTTTCAATTGTTCTTCGGTGCGGGATTTAGCTGCTTCCACGCTGCTGAGCTGTTCTTCTGTCTTAGATTTAGCCGCTTCTACCTGACTTAACTGCTCTTCAGTTTTAGACTTGGCTGCTTGCACGCTGTTGAGCTGGGCCCGCAGCGAGTTTAATTTTGTTTGCGTCCGAGCTTGCTCAGCATTAGCGGCTTGGAGGGATTGATTAATTTGCTCTAAATTGGCTCTAGCTTGCGCTTGAGCGGCTCTGGCTTGAGCTAATTCACTTTCAACTCGATTTTTTTCTTGAGTGGCCTGGTTGATTTCTCTGCGGGCGTTGTTGAGCCTTTTTTGAATCTCGTCTATTCTAAAAACTCCCGTTCGCAGCGGCTTGCTAGTAGCAAACAAAATGCCCAGAGTAAGTGCTGACAGGATGCTGCCGGCCATCACTGTCACAACAACAGCAGTATCGCGGGGGCGAAGTTTGAATAAACTCAATCTTGCCTTGCCGACTTTCGTCCCAAGGCGATCGCTGACAGTGGCGATCACACCCCCCAACACTAAAATTACAAATACCAGGATGTATCCAGCAGTCATTCCGATTTTAGATTTTGGATTTTGGATTTTGGATTGAATCTAAAATCCAAAATCCAAAATCCTATACTTTCTCGGCATCAAGTGAATTGCTGGCTTAGGGCCACCGGGTTGTGGACTGTGATCTTTTTCTTGTGGATCGAGATCATGGTTTCTTGCCTGAGATCGCCGAGCAAACGAGTCACCGTTACCCGCGTCGAGCCGATCGCTTCGGCGATCGCTTGGTGGGACAGCTTCAAATCTATCGTAATCCCCTCTGTACCGGGCACGCCAAAATCCCGGCACAGAATCAGCAAAAAGCTGACGAGTCTCGATCCCATATCTCGGTGGGCCAGCGTTTCGATCATCATCTCGGTTTGCAAAATCCGAGACGACAGTCCCCGCAGCATCACCATCGATAATTCCGGGTCTTCCTTAAGCGCTTTCTCGACTTGTTCGATCGGCAGCGAGATCAATTCCACCGGCGTAAAGGCTACCGCGTGGTAAAACCTGTCCGATCGGTGTCCCGTAATCAGAGACAGCACCCCAAATACGCTATTTTCGCGCAGGAGGGCGACTGTAATTTCTTCCCCTGCTTCGTAGACCCTGGAGAGCTTCACAGCACCTCTAATGAGAACGTAGACGCGCTCAGCCGGGTCTCCAGGGAAAAAAATTGTCTTGCCCCGTTCAAAGGTTTCCACAATGGGTGGAAACGCTCCGCCGCTGATTTGGCGGAACACGGCTGCTAGCGGTCTATCATGCGTCACGACTAGATCCTTTGTACTAATCAATACTTTATAACTTGCCGATTAACCTTATTGAGTAAATATACTGCCCAACCTCCAATATCTAGGGATTCTGTTACTTCCATCTAATGTTAAGGTAAACACGCACTGTATGATTAAATCTAGCCCTTCTCTTAACTTTTTCAATTCCGCCCCCATCTAGCTCCACAGCAAAATTAATATCAATTGTGTCTCAATTGTGTCTGAATCAGTTAAATCTGAATCAGTTGTGTCTAAACTGGCGGGGTTGTCAGATATAGCCAACGAGAACGGTGCAAGTTGCTTTTAGATAAACTACAGATGATAGATTTGACCGGAAAAAATGCTCTTGTTACGGGCATTGCCAACAATCGCTCGATCGCCTGGGGCATCGCTCAGCAGCTCCACAAAGCTGGGGCCAACCTCGGCATAACTTATTTGAAGGACGAGAAAGGCAAGCACGAGCGTAAAGTCGCTGAACTGGTGGAACCGCTCAATCCCAGTCTGTATTTGCCCTGCAATGTCCAAGACGAGAGCGAAATTGAGTCTACTTTTCAAACCATCGCCGACAAGTGGGGCAAGTTAGATGTCCTGATTCACTGTCTGGCTTTTGCCGGCAAGGACGAACTTTCGGGGGACTTCACCAACACTTCGCGCCAAGGTTTCTCCAATGCTTTGGATATTAGCGCTTATTCGCTGGTGCGGCTTTGTGCTGCTGCTAAACCGCTGATGGCCGAGGGTGGCAGTATTGTGACCCTGACTTACTTGGGCGGCGTCCGGGTAGTTCCTAATTATAATGTGATGGGAATTGCTAAAGCAGCTTTGGAAATGAATGTTCGTTATCTGGCGGCTGAACTGGGCCCGTTAAATATTCGGGTAAATGCGATTTCTTCGGGCCCGATTCGGACTCTGGCTTCGTCAGCAGTTGGCGGTATTCTGGACATGATCCACCACGTTGAGGAAGTGGCCCCGCTGCGGCGGACGGTGACTCAGCAGGAAGTGGGAAATGCTGCGGCTTTTCTGTGCAGCAATCTCGCTAGCGGGATTACGGGTCAAGTTTTGTATGTCGATGCCGGTTACGAAATCATGGGAATGTAACAGCTTGCAAACAGTTGACAGTTGACAGTTGACAGTTGACAGTGAAGCGTGAGGTTTTTTGACAGTTGATAGTTGACCCTTCGACAACGCTTGCGGGCGACGCAGCGAGGTTTTTAGACTCTCGAAAAAACTGTCCCCTGTTCGATTTCAACTGTCTGCTGGAAGAGTGCTAATCCCAAATTACTAATTAATTACTAATGAATGACCAATTGCGAATTATGGAAATAATCGATCGCCCTTCTCTTCCTCCTGCAAGTTCAGTTCAACCAGCTAGGGCCGCCTTAGTGAAACGCACGACACTGGAAACGGATGTCACTGCTAGCCTCAATCTCGACGGTGTGGGAACTTGCAAGGCGTCTACGGGGATTCCGTTTTTAGACCATATGTTGCATCAGATTGCTTCTCACGGATTGATCGATTTGGACGTGCAGGCGATCGGGGATTTGGAGATTGACGACCACCACACGAACGAAGATGTGGGAATTACTTTAGGCCAAGCGCTAGCAAAAGCTGTCGGGGATCGATCGGGCATTTCTCGCTTCGGGCATTTCATCGCACCTTTGGATGAAGCTTTAATTGAAGTAGTGCTAGACTTTTCGGGACGCCCTCACTTAAGTTACAGCTTGGAAATTCCCAACCAGCGGATCGGCACTTACGATACTGAATTAGTGAGAGAGTTTTTTTCGGCGGTGGTGAACCACACTCAAATGACACTGCACATTCGACAGTTGCAGGGCGGGAATTCTCATCACATTGTGGAAGCGGCATTTAAAGCATTTGCGCGAGCTCTGCGGATGGCGGTAGAAATCGATCCGCGGCGCGCCAGTGGGATTCCGAGTTCTAAAGGAGTTTTGTAGTTCGGGGTTTGCAGTAGCGTTTGGGCGCTACTACAAACTTGTAAATCAAAATATATCTGCTATATAGTTAAAAACACCTTGACTTCCCTCGCCGTACTTTCCGATAAATTCAGCGATTAGTCGATCGCTACACATTTCTATAGCTTCATCAATAGAACTTTGTGCTAAAACTTGACTAGCCGACTGACGCAAAACTTCAAACAGATTCACAGTATAGCGAGTATCTTCACTGACAAAATCCCACAGTTCTCGACCTATTAAAGTGATCATTTCCGAATTGGGCAAAATTTGCTTCAGCAAACCAAGTGTTACAGTTTTATTAGTTCTTTTACCGTAAGCTATACCAATATAAGCGCGATCGCCCTCCTGAATTTTTTCCTCAATTTTGGCAGCCCAATATACTATCTGGTCTTTATCCATATCATTCGGGCCGCTTTTTACCTGTATCCAGCATTTCTCGCCATCACTGGTAGTTTTAATTGCGTCCCATCCAGACTCTTCCGGTGCAATTTCTGCACTTTCAGAGCAAGATATCAATAGTTTTTGAATAAACAATCCCATTGAAGTGACAATAGACCTAGTAGCAGTCATATAAACATTGAGCCTGACAACTTCTTCGGGAGTGTCCAGATTTAACGCCCTAATTAAAAATGGGTTGGGATGAATTTTCCCTAAAGTCAGATTTTCAACCATAACTAGCTGTCGCCCAGTAAAATCTCGACAAATGCTGGCTAAAAAATTTTCAGCGATAGTAAGTTGCAGCGACAGTTGGCCTGAAGATATAAATGCTAAAATGCGTTCAATCTCATCGGGAGTAAATCTCAGCGCTCTTTTGCCCGATATGCTGCTGATGCCGTTTCTAAGTGTTTCTGCTTCTAAGTTAATAAATTCTTCTAACTCCGCAAAGTGACCGGCTAAAGATTGAGACTTTCTGGCCGGCAGTCCTACTTCTTTTTCTAAAACAAATGCTAATAATTCATGAAGTTGCTCTGACACTTTTATTTCTCCTCAACTCTTTTATATATTAGTTAACTGAAAAGAGAAAGCTGAAGAAACTCATACTTTACTAAAATCCAAAAGCAAGAGCATCAAGCATATGCTTACCCTTCTCCCGCCCAACTTCTTGATATATATCCAAAAGTTCTTCATAGGCAGTCTCTCCCCCTATAATATTCCAAAACTCATGTCCCATAATGACAGCTTGCTCAAAGGGCGTGTACTTCCTTGCCACTGACCATTTATAATCTGAACGATTTGGCCCGTAAGGATTGTAAGCCATAGCATAATAAGATTGAGCATCGGGGCGAGACTCTCCGCACAGTAAATGATATCTCAGCAGGCGTTGAATTACCTCCAAGCATTGTCCTTTGTTGGGTTTTGACCCTTTAATTTCAAATAAAAATTTCCTCCCGTCACGGGATAGCACGTACAAATCTGCTTTGACCGATCGCCTAACTAAATGGTTCGTTTTTTGAGCCACAAGAACAGCTTCTATCATTTCTTCAAAACCAGGTTTAGTTGCATTCTTGTCTGCTGACTGCTCGAATAGCGCTATCTGACGCTCAATTTCATTGACAGCCTCTATGCTAACTTCTCCAGAAAGTTCATAGCTTCTGCTTGCTTCTTGGTGATGTTCCAAAGCAATGAGTTTTGCACATTCTTCATAAGTTGTGCCCAAGCTGCTGCTGAAACCTCTTTCAAACTCGTTAATCCGCAGCAATTCTGAGGGCATAATAGCAGCCTGAAACGGTTTCAGTTGACCTTTAGAGGATTTGCATGATAAATATGCTGCTGGAATATCAAGTTTCGGTATTAGCCGTCCTCTGTATTCATTGACAAGATTTTCGATGAAAACTTCTAAGTATGCTTTGATGATGGCGCGTGTAATTGAGCTAATAGCTGACATTATTTTACTGCAAATATTCAGTTTACTTGACTTTTTGGAAAAGTGGAATAGGTTTGTAGTAAGGACTTTAGTCCTTAGTGATGAGTTGGCAAAAAAAGGACTGAAGTCCTTACTACAAACAAGTTAATCAAGACTTGTATTAAGGAATGAGAATTAAATAACTTCCACTCTTGAACGTGGGATGGGCGTCCCGCCCGTCTTTTTTGGACGGGCGGGACGCCCATCGCACAATAACCATTAAAATT